>CAINSX010000253.1 GCA_903853185.1 uncultured Opitutia bacterium | reverse complement strand
TCGTTCTCCGACTCGAGGCTGGCGCGGACAGAACGGATTTCGCTTTCGCGAGAGAAGACGCCCGAGCCAGCATTGGAAGCGGCCTTGCGAGGCTTGCCCGCGTAGACGAGACCACGTCGGTCGACGAGGTCACCGTCGGTGGTGGCGACGAGGAAGAATTCGAAACCCGGATTAGCGCGCCACCAGCTGATAAAATCACCGAGGGACGGGCAGACGTAGCAGCCGTCGAAGAGATTGGCGACCAAGCGGGCATGGTCCGGAGACTTTGCCTGCACGGCGGAAGTGGCGGGACGGAGCCAGCCAGGAGCGGCGGAACCGGAACGGGAAGCGGGCGGAGCCTCGACCTGGAAGACTGCGCGACCGAGCTGACGCTCCCCCATCTTGGCGACGATACCCGGCAGGAATTCGGCAGAGTCGAGGGCGACGGCTTCGGAGGCGGCGCCGAGGATATTTTCGAGGGCGGCGGCGGCGGAGATGTCGACGACGGTGACGAGATCGGCGAGCGCAGAGGCCTTGCCGGAGCGCAGCTCATCAGAGAACTCACCACGGAGCACGGCCTTCGCGGCCTCGGAGAAGCCTTCGAGTCGGGACTGCATCTGCTCGAGCAGGCCGAGTTGCGCGGAAAGCTTGGCGACCTTGCGGTCCTGTTCGGAAATCGTCTGCTGGAGCGCGCGGAAGTCATTCAGCAGGTCGCGACCTTTCTCGGTGGCTTCCTGTTCGGAGGCGCGGGCGGTCTGGAGTTCGCCATGACGGGTCGTGACGACGGTGCCACACTCGGTGACGCGACGCTCGTGCGCCTCGCGCTCCTGCTTGGCTTGACTGAGGGAACCGGAAAGGTCGACGTGGCGGGACTGGTAGCCGCGGAGATCGACTTCGAGATTGGTGACGTCGCCACGGGCGCGAGTCATCTCGCCTTCGGCGATGAGGATGTCCTGGCGCGCACGGCGGAGGAGGTTCTCGGCCTCGACGACCTGACGGGCCACATCTTCGACCTGCGCGGTCTTCTCGCGGTAGGCGGCGTCGGTGGCGGAGACGGAACCAGCGGCTGTCGACTTGGCGTCGGAGCTGCCGCGGAGGCGCATCTCGAATTCAGCGATTGAAAGCTCAGCCTCCTGGGCCTCGCGGCGGATTTCGCCCAAGCGGGAGGAAAGATCGTCGGAGCGGAGGTCGGAAGTGCGGGCTTCGCTCTCCGCGTTCTCACGGGCGGTGCGAAGATCGAAAAGAGCCTGCTGGGCGAGCTGGACCTGCTCGGCGAGTTCGGTACGACGGGCACGCATCTGGAGTAGCGCGGCTTCGCGGTCGCGCAGTCCATCGGTGAGGCCGGTGACATCGGCACGGCAGGCGGTGGCGTCGGCCTCGAGTGTAGTGACCTGGGCGCGGCGATCGCCGAACTGCTTGGCGTGCCAGGCGAGGTCGAGGTGCGTGAAGCGGTGACGCAGGCGACGGAAACGCAGCGCCTTGGCGGCCTGACGGCGGAGCGTGGCAATCTGGCGGCCGACTTCACTGACGACGTCGGTGATGCGCGCGAGATTGGTGTCGACGCCGCTAAGCTTGTTAAGGGCTTCGCGACGCTGGGCCTTATAACGCGTGATACCGGCGGCTTCTTCAAAGAGATAGCGGCGCTCGGCCGGATTGGCGGACAGGATCTGGTCAATCTGACCCTGCACCATGAACGAGTAGGACATGCGGCCGATGCCGGTGTCCATGAACAGGCGCTGGATGTCCTTCAGGCGCGAAGGCTTGCCGTTGATGAAATAGTCGCTGGCGCCCTCGCGGTGGAGGCGGCGCATGACTGAGACCTCGGCGAAGGCCGTACCCAGTTCCTTTTCGCAGTCGGCGAAGATCAGCTCGACCTCGCACTGCGGGAGGGGCTTGCGGCGATCAGTACCCGAGAAGATGACGTCCTGCATCGCCGGGGCGCGGAGGGACTTGGCGGACTGTTCGCCCAGGACCCAGCGGATGGCGTCAACGATGTTGGACTTGCCGCAGCCATTGGGTCCGACCACGGCCGTGACCCCGGGACGGAGCTCAATGCGGGTCCGGTCGGCGAAGCTTTTGAATCCGTTGGCGACGATTTCCTTGAGGTACATCGAGGGGTGAACCGCACGATTGCCCTGCCCTACCCCCGCCGCAAGCGTCTAGTGCCCTCCGGAAGGCCCACTTATTCACGGCTTTAAATACCCTTCGATTCGGGGTTGACGAAAGGCCTCCCCCCTTGTTCTTTCGACCCTCCAAACGCTCACATGTCCGTAGAAATCAAGATTCGCAAAGGCGAGACCGTCGATAAGGCTCTCCGCCGCCTCAAGAAGAAGATCGACCGCGAGGGCATCATCAAGGACGCCCGCGCCAAGCGAGGCTTCGAGAAGCCGGCCGAACGCCGTCGTCGCAAGAAGAAGGTCAAAAACTTCGGCGCCTACCTGCGCAAGAAGTGGGACAACGCCTAAGCGTCCGTCCTGCCCCAAGCACCCGAAGGCCCGTCATCGCGACGGGCCTTCTGCTTTGGCGGGGTGCCCCTGGGTCCCGGGGGCACAAAAAGGGCCGAACCCGGAGGTTCGGCCCTTGGTCTCGGCAAAGCCGGTGAGGCTTAGCGGAGGAACAGCAGTTCCTGGTAGGACGGCAGCGGCCAGTATTCGTCGGCGACGATCTCCTCGAGGGCGTCGGCGGCGGCACGGACCTTGAGCATGGCCGGGAGGACCTTGTCGCAGGAATGCTTAGCCTGGGCGTGCGTGTCGGACTTGGTGACGTCGCGGGCGGAGTCGAGGGCGTCGATGGCCGCGGCGAGTTCGTCGGCCAGGCCGACGACTGCCTTGCGGAGCTTGCCACCGGACTTGGTCTTCTCGACCGGGGTCAGGTCAGCGGCGAACTTGAGGGCGGCAGGCAGGAGCAGGGTCTTAGCGATCTCGGACACGAGCTTCGACTCGGTGTTAATCGTGAGCACGTACGAGTGCGTGTAGATCTCTTCGCGGGACTCGAGTTCGGCCTTGGAGAGGACGCCTTGGCGCTCGAAGACCTCGATCGACGACTTGGAGATGATCTCCGGGAGAGCATCGGGGGTCGTGCGGAGGTTCTTGAGACCGCGCTTGGCGGCTTCCTTGTGCCACACTTCGGAGTAGCCGTTACCATTGAAGATCACGCGGCCGTGCTTGGTGAGGATGTCCTTGAGGACGCCCTGGAGCGCGGAGTTGAAGTCGGAGTTCTTCTTGAGGGCGGCGGCGAGCTCGTCGGCGAGCTTGTCGAGCGAGTCAGCCATGATCGTGTTGAGTACGGTCAGGGGGCCAGCGACCGAGAAGGCGGAGCCCACGGCGCGGAACTCGAACTTGTTTCCGGTGAAGGCGAAGGGGCTTGTGCGATTACGGTCACCGGCGTCCTTCGGAAGGACGGGCAGCGTGTCGACGCCGAGGGTCATGTGACCGCCCTTGCGGGAGGACGAAGCGGAGCCGCTCTTTTTCACCTGCTCGATGACTTCGTTGAGCATGTCGCCCAGGTAGATCGAGATGATGGCAGGAGGAGCTTCGTTGGCGCCGAGGCGATGGTCGTTACCGGCCGAAGCGACAGAAGCGCGAAGCAGACCCTGGTGGAGGTCGACGGCGCGGACCACCGCGGCGCAGAAGGTCAGGAACTGGGCGTTCTCGTGCGGGTTGTGGCCGGGCTCGAGGAGGTTGCCGACACCGGCGCCGCCGATGGACCAGTTGACGTGCTTGCCGGATCCGTTGACGCCCGCGAAAGGCTTCTCAGCGAGGAGGCAGACGAAACCATGCTTGGTAGCGACGCGGCGGAGCAGCGTCATCGTGAGCATCTGGTGATCGTGCGCGACGTTGGCGGATTCGTAGATCGGAGCCACTTCGTACTGGGCCGGAGCGACTTCGTTGTGGCGGGTCTTGATCGGGATACCGAGTTTGAAGCACTCGCGCTCGGTTTCCATCATGCAGGCGAGCACGCGATCAGGGATGGTGCCGAAGTACTGGTCTTCGAACTCCTGACCCGTGGCCGGCTTGGCGCCGAAGAGGGAACGACCGCAGGTGTAGAGGTCGGGACGGAGATGGAAGAGGCGGGAGTCGATCAGGAAGTACTCCTGCTCCGGGCCGCACGAAGCGGAGATGTAGCCGTGCTTCTTGCCGAAGAGCGAGAGGACGCGGGTGGCGGCCTTGTTGACGGCAGCCATCGAGCGGAGGAGCGGGGTCTTCTTGTCGAGGGCTTCGCCCTTCCAGGACACGAAGGCGGTCGGGATGCAGAGCGTCGAACCGTTTTCGGTGTCGAAGATGTAAGCCGGGGAGGTGACGTCCCAGGCGGTGTAACCGCGGGCTTCGAAGGTGGAGCGCAGACCGCCGTTAGGGAAGGAGGAGGCATCGGGTTCGGCCTGGATCAGCGCCTTGCCGGAGAACTGGGCGAGGGTGCCGTTGCCGTTAGGCTCGAAGAAGGTGTCGTGCTTTTCAGCGGTGAAGCCGGTGAGCGGATAGAAAACGTGCGCGTAGTGCGTAGCACCGCACTCGAGCGCCCAATCCTTGATGGCGGCGGCGACGACGTCGGCCGCGGCGGCATCGAGCTTGATGCCGGCTTCGATGCTGGCCTTGAGGG
>CAINSX010000252.1 GCA_903853185.1 uncultured Opitutia bacterium | reverse complement strand
TGCACAAAATAAGGCAGTATGCTCAACTTTAAGCAGGCGTTTCATGGTTAAAAACAAATTTACCGTGAAATCCTTCCAAGGCAAGCGAGTTGCCCGAGCTGACTATTTTATGGCACGAATTTTGCTTAATAAAAAGCATTATGCTTATTTCTGCCACCCCTGCCCCTTCCACCGGCGACAACGTCTGGGTCCTGGTGAGTTCCGCGCTCGTCCTGATGATGTGTATTCCAGGCCTCTTCCTTTTCTACGGAGGTCTGGTCCGCGGCAAGAATGTGCTCTCGATCGCTGCACAGTGCCTGGCACTCACCGCCATGGGGATACTCCTGTGGTGGGCCTTCGGCTATAGCCTCGTCTTCGGCAAGAGCTACGCCGGCAGCCTCGTCGGCCACGTCTTCGGAGGCGGCGAGCATTTCGGTTTCGCTGGCCTCGGCGCCGAGTCGAGCGGTTATGAAAACCGGATTTCAGGCGCCACATTCGCCCTCTTTCAAGCCATGTTCGCGGCGATCACCCCGGCTCTCATCATCGGCGCCGTCGCCGAACGCATGAAGTTCTCCGCGGTGATGTTGTTCTCCTTCCTCTGGACCATCCTCGTCTACTACCCGATCGCGCACGCCGTCTGGGGTGTCACGGGCGACTTCTCCGGCATCGCCAACGACGCCGCACCCTTCAAGGCCGCTGACTTCGCTGGCGGTATCGTCGTGCACATGACGTCGGGCTGGTCCGCCCTCCTTCTCTGTATCCTCGTCGGCCCGCGCGCCGGGTTCGGCAAACGCCCGATGACCCCGCACAGCATGGTGCTTTGCGTCATTGGAACGGGTCTGCTTTGGACCGGCTGGTATGGCTTCAATGCAGGCTCCGCCCTAGCTGCCGACGGTATCGCCATCCAAGCATTCCTCACCACGACGCTCGGTGCCGCTACCGCCACACTCGCTTGGGCGGCGGTCGAAAAAGTCCATCGCGGCAAAATCTCTGTGCTCGGACTCTGCTCCGGTGCCATCGCGGGCCTAGCGACGGTGACCAACGCCGCGGGCTTCGTCTCCGGCGGATCCGCCGTGCTCATCGGCCTGCTGGCGGGAACGATCTCCTACTGGGCCTGTTCGGTGCTCAAGCCAAAGTTCGGCTACGATGATGCGCTCGACACCTTCGGCGTGCACGGCGTGGGCGGCACGATTGGCGCGCTTGCGACCGCTTTACTAATGAACGCGCAGGCGAATCCGGCGGGCGGAGCGCTCATCTCGAAGGGCCTACTCAAAGGTCAGCTCCTCGCGATGCTTCTCTGCATCGCCGTTTCGCTGATCATGACCTGGATTATCGCGAAAGTCGTTGCGGCGACTATCGGCCTGCGCGCGACGGAGGAAGGAGAGGCTCAGGGACTCGATATCTCTGACCACGGCGAAGAAGGGTATTATCATAATTAAGCCCTTTTTCAGGGTAGCCGCCCCCCGCTCTGCTTTTTTTCGAGCAGACTTGTGGGCATGCTCCGTTGTTTTTTGAGCACATTCGGGACATCGGCTGGAAACTAGGCGGTTGGCACGGGGGTTGCGAAAGAGCACTCGCCATGAACTCCCTGCTACGAACTCTCACCATCCTCGCTCTGGCGGCAGTGCCCTATCTGTCGTCCGCGCAGAACGCGCCCGCTCCGGCGGCTGCACCCGCCGTCGAAGCGGCCAAAACCCCTCCGCCTCCTCCGGCTCCTTCGCTTGAACAGCGTATCGCCGGCCTCGAGGCCGCCATCGGCAACGGTGATCCCACCGCCGCGCTGAAGACCGGCCCCAAGGATAAGGATGGCAACGCCACCATCCCGGCCGGACTCACCACGCCGACCGTCGGCGTCGCGGCTCCTGGCCATAACGGCTTCATGATGGTCTGCGCCGCCTTGGTGCTCTTCATGACGCTCCCCGGCCTCTTCCTCTTCTACGGCGGTCTGGTCCGCGCGAAGAATATCCTCTCCGTCGTCGCCCAGTGCTTCGGTCTGGCGGGCATGGTCGCGATCCTCTGGTGGGCCGTGGGTTACTCCCTGGTCTTCGGTAAGAGCTTCGACGGCACGCTGCTCGGACACGTCTTTGGTGGCAGCGAATACTTCTTCCTCAATGGAGTGACCTCGGTCCCGAACACCGACTACGCTTACTGGATCTCCCAGAACGTGTTCTCGATGTATCAGCTGATGTTCGCGATCATCACCCCGGCCCTCATCGTCGGCGCCATCGCCGAACGCATGAAGTTCTCCGCAGTCATGCTCTTCATGCTCGGCTGGATGTTCCTCGTCTACTTCCCGATGGCCCACGCCATCTGGGGCATCACTGGAGACATGAACGGCGTCTGGAACGCCAAGGCGGCCATCAAGGCAATCGACTTCGCTGGTGGTACCGTGGTCCACATGACCTCCGGTTGGTCTGCACTCCTGCTCTGCATCATCCTCGGACCCCGCATCGGCTTCGGCAAGAAGGCCATGACGCCCCACAGCATGGTGCTCTGCGCGGTCGGTACTGGCATGCTCTGGGTCGGCTGGTACGGTTTCAACGCTGGCTCGGCTCTCGCTGCCGATGGCGTCGCCGCTCAGGCCTTCACCACCACGACACTCGCCGCCGCGGTCGGTGCCTTCACCTGGGCCGCCCTCGAATGGATCATCCGTAAGCACGCCAGCGTCCTGGGCTTCTGCTCGGGCGCCGTCGCCGGCTTGGTCGTGATCACGCCCGCTGCGGGCTTTGTCTCTGCCAACTCCGCGGTCCTGATCGGCGTCCTCGCCGGTGTGGTGCCCTTCCTGGCGGTCGTCTACCTGAAGGCCAAGCTCGGCTACGATGACGCGCTCGACACCTTCGGCGTCCACGCGGTTGGCGGCACCCTCGGTGCCATCGTGACCGGCATCTGCGCCACGGCTGACGCCAACGGCAACCTCACCACCAACCTGAAGGATATCATTGCAGGCAAGACCCTGTACATTGAACAGCTCAAGGCGATTGGCGTCACGCTGGTCATCTCCCTGATCGCCACCGCGATTCTCGCCTACCTGGTGAAGGCCCTGATCGGCCTGCGCCCGACCGAAGAAGAAGAAGCGCGCGGCTTGGATATCTCGGACCACGGCGAAGAAGGCTACAGCCACAACTCCTAAGCCCCCTCAGAGGGAGCCGGCTCGCAGGCCGTCCGATATCGGACGGCCTGCTTCTTTTTAGGGGTAATCTGACAGTCGCGTTTTCACTATATTATTGCCCTTTCTGAGATGCTGACAGCAGAATGTCTCTATTCAACGACCATGCTCAAGCTATCCGCCCAACTGAACGACGAGGAATTCCTTGGCACCGCCGAGGACCTGGCCGCCTTCGTCTCGGATAAACTCGCCTCCCTCGGGTTCGGCGACCGCCACCGCTCGACCGAGCGCCTGGTACGCTTCTACGCCTACGAAGGCCTGCTCTCCAAGCCGGAGCGCGCCCCGGACGACCGTCGCAAGGCGAACTTCGGCCCCCTGCAGGTGAGGCAGCTGCTCCTCGCCCGCCTCCTTGCCGAACGCGGCTGGGACCTGGATCGCATTCGCACGCTCCTCCATGATAACCGCGAAGTCTCGCAGCTGAATAAGCTAATCGACGAATTAGCCACGCCCACCGAGGCGGAAAAGCTCTTCTTCCGCACGCGCAGCAGCGAATCCCCCTCTCTATCCGAACCCGACGCCGCCAGCTACAAGCCCAGCCGACTCTCGTCACCGGTCTATTCCCGACGCGATGACGTGCTCCCCAGCATGTCACTGCCGAAGTCCGGACGCAAAACCAGCTACTCGACCGTCCAACAACTCAGACAGATCGCCGATAGCGATGAAAGCCCGGCCGAAGCCCTCCGCTTGATGATAAAAAAGGAAATGGCGCGCGAAGATCTCTCCCCGGCCGCCCGCAATCTCTTCGAACAACTCCTGGCCTTCAACCCCACCACCCGGGGGGATGAACCTAAGACGGAAAGATGGACCAAACTGCGTTTAGCCCACTGGTGCGAAGCCCACTTCAATATCGACAGTCGCATCACCCCCACGAAAGACGAACTGCAAGAGATCGTGGACAATTTCAGCAAAGCGTTGATGAACAAGTATTTATAATTATGACAGTAACTTTCGTGTGCTAATTACAAGAAAGTATCTCTGGTGGTGTTGACATTTTAAGAGGGGTGGCACATAGTGGAGGCGATGATTCCTCCCATGAACCAACCCAAGATCGAAATCCTGCCCCTCAAGAAGGGCTTCCTCCGCGCCGCCGCTGATGCGACGCATGTCCTCGTCCGCCTCGTCGCCCCGGCCCAGCAAGCCGATGCCGCTGAGACCCCCCGCGCCCCCCTCGACCTCTCCCTGGTGATCGACCGCTCCGGCTCGATGAACGGCGAGCCCCTCGAAGCCGCTCGTGAAAGCGCGGCACGCATCGTCCGCGGCCTTCGTGCCGATGACCGCGTCGCCATCGTGGCTTTCG
>CAINSX010000251.1 GCA_903853185.1 uncultured Opitutia bacterium | reverse complement strand
CTGCTCTGCGCATCCCTCGGCGCCGCTTCGCTCCCTCCTGCTCCAGTGTGGGAAGGCGCGCCTCCCGCCGAAACCCTGAAAGCCAAGCCCGGCCAGGACCCCAAGGGCATCATCAATAAGAATGGGCACCGCACCGACGTGATGATTCCCGAGTTCGTGGTCTATCCGGCCGCCAAGCCCGGCGCCCCCATCGTCATCGTCTGCCCCGGCGGCGGTTACGGTATCCTCGCCGAAGAACATGAGGGTGCCGAAGTCGCCCGCCGTCTCAATGCCTTCGGCAGCGCTGCCGTGGTGCTGCGTTATCGCGTGCCCCGACGTGACAACGAGAAGCCTTGGACCGTCCCCGTCATGGACGCACGCCGCACCATTCAGATCGTCCGCGAGCATGCGGCCGAATGGAACGCCGACCCGAAGAAGGTCGGCATTCTCGGTTTCTCCGCCGGGGGTAACCTCGCCGCCCGCGTCGCCTACTCGCCGGCCGAAGCCGATGCCGTGCGCCCGGATTTCGCCGTCATGGTCTACCCGGCCTATCTCTTTGAGAAGGACAAACCGGACAGCACCCTGCGCGATGGCCCCGACGGAGTGATTCCGCCCAAGGGTACCAAGCCGGTACCGGCGTTCTTCGCGCACAGCGCTGATGATGGCTATCCGGCCGAAGGCTCGATGGCTCTCGCCAAGATGCTCAAGTCGATGGGCGGATCCACCGAGGTGCATGTATGGGCCAAGGGCGGCCACGGCTGGGGCGCTTCGGAGCGCTGCGAGGCCGCGAAGAAGTGGACGGACCTCCTCGGCGCCTGGATGAAGGACCGCGGTCTGCTCGCCCCCTGAGGCTCGCGGGAATCCGACCAACAAAAAAGCCGCCCAGTTGGGCGGCTTTTGTTTGGGCTCGAACTTCGCTTAGAAGTTGAAGCGAAGGGCGGCGATGGCGTCCCAGCTCGAGACGGTGGTCTTCGGACCACCAGCGAGTTCTTGGACGCTGTAGAACTTGGAGCTCTGGGCGGACACGGAGAGCTCGACGTTCGGGGTGACCGGGAAGGCGATACCGAGGAAGAGTTTCGTGGCGAAGGCTTCCTTGGTGTCGATGCTGGCACCGCTGAAGTGCACGCCGCCGATGCCGGCGCCGACGAACGGGCGGATGCCGTTGCCCTGGGAGAGGTTGTAGGTCAGGTCGAGGGTGGCGCTGGTGGCCTTGGCGTCGACGAAGGCCGTGGCGCTCGTGATGTTCTTGCGAGCGAAGTTCAGGCCGAGGTGGTACTCGTTGTTGAGTTGGGTGCCGATACCCAGACCGACGATGCTGGAGTTGTCGTAGTTACTGAGGCTGGAGTTGCCGACGTTGACGTCCAGGGTGTAGGCCTGGGCGGCGGTGGCAGCGGTGAGGAGGGCGAGGGTGCTGAGGGTTTTCATGGGGAGACGTTAGGCTAGGTGGCTGGAAGGGTCTGTAAAGGCCGAACCATTACTTGGCGTCAACCAGCTCAATCCCAGTGATTTCCACACGTTCGGTGGGGGTAGACCCCTCCTGGCCGACGCAGCGGATATTCGCGATCTTGTTGAGGACCTCCTCGCCGGAGACGAGCTTACCGAAGGCCGTATATTTATTATTAAGGAAGGAGGCGTCGCCGTGGCAGACGAAGAACTGGCTGCCAGCGCTATCCGGGTCACTGGAGCGGGCCATGGAGAGGACACCCTTCACGTGGGCGCGGTTGTTGAATTCGGCTTTGACCATGTAGCCAGGGCCGCCGGTGCCAGGAACGCCGCGGGCGCCGACCTTGGAGTTGGGGCAGCCGCCCTGGATCATGAAGCCCTTGATGACGCGGTGGAAGGCCGTGCCGTCATAGAACTTCTCACGGGAGAGCTTCAGGAAGTTGTCCACGGTGCGCGGGGCGACGTCGGGCCAGAACTCGACGGTCATGTCGCCGTAGTTGGTGTGGATGATGGCACGAGGGGTGCCGGCGGCAGGGGAGTCTTTCATTTGTTCTTTGTTATTGCAGGAGGAAAGGGAGAGGGCCGCCATGATGGCCAAGGCGGAGAGTAGGCACAGGCGCAGGGTCTTCATGGGTTTAAGCCAAGACCGCCCGACCGCCCTCGCAACCCCAAACCTCCGCTTGCCAGCCCGCCCCCCTCGGGGCAGGGTGGTTTTCACATGCGCGTAACAGTCAACGATGAGCCCAAGGAGACCGCCGCCTCGACGCTGGCGGACCTGCTCGCCGAACTGGGCATCGCCCAGGAGCCGGCCGTCGCCGCAGCCGTCGACGAACAGGTCGTCCCCCGCTCACGCTGGTCCGCCCATGCCCTCGCCGACGGTGCCCGCATCCTCGTCATCCGCGCCGCCCAAGGCGGCTGAAGCCCCCTCTCATGTTCAAATTCATCAAAGGACTCTTTGTCAGCGAGCCGGAAGCCACGGCCCCGGAAAATCTCGTCCTCTTCACGCCCAACGACGGCAGCTGGGATACCAAGCAGGTCCGCCGCCTCTTCGACGCCGGCCTGGGCCGGCTTCACGTCCAAGTTCGCAAGGACTGGGAGCGCCGCCACTACGAGCAGTTCCTCCGTGCGGTACCTGAAGCCTTCTGGCCCCGGATCGTCCTCGGCGAAGAGCCGGAACTCGTCGAAGCCAACAAGCTCGGCGGCTTCCAGATGCACCCAGGCGAACGCATCCCGCGCCGCTGGCCCAAGCACGCCCCGGTCAGCGCGAAGTGCCATGACTACGAAGAGCTCCGCTCGACCGACAAGGCCTGTGGCTACGTCTTCCTGACGCCGATCTTCGAGTCCGTCTCGAAGAAGGACCATCGCCCCCGCCGCACGCTCCGCGAATACGAGGTGATCCTCCAGCGCTGGAAGGCCGAAGGCGGCGCTCCGGTGCATGCACTCGGCGGCATCACTCCGAAGAACGCCGCGCAGGCCCGCAAGATGGGCTTCGATGGTATCGCTTTCATCGGCTCAGTCTGGAAGCAGCCCGACCCCGTCCGCGCGTTCCTCGACCTCGAGCGCGCCTGGTACGGCAAGGAAGCGCGCAAGCTGAAGCGCAAGTACTAGCCCGTGTTCCCGCGCCTGCAGTTCCTGACGCTCGACGCTTCGCCGCTCACGCATCGGGCGCAGGCCCTCGCGGCCCTCGAAGGCGGCGTGCGTTGGATCCAGCTCCGCGCGAAGCATCTGCCGGAAGACGTCTGGGTCGCCGAGGCCGCTGCGATCGCCGAGCTCTGCCGCGACTACGGCGCGACGTTCATCGTCAACGACTCGCCGCAGGTGGCGCTTCGCGCCGAAGCCGATGGGGTGCATCTCGGCGGTGACGACGCCTCGCCTGCCGCGGCCCGTGCCTTGCTTGGTGACTTCGCCATCGTGGGCGTGACTCTCAATGAGCCTGCGCATGTCGCCCGCTTCGCCGGCGTGCGCGTCGATTACGCCGGCGTCGGTCCCTTCCGTCATACCGCGAGCAAGCAGAAGCTCGCCGCGATCCACCCCGCCGAATCCCTTGCCGCACTCATCGCCGCCGCCGCGCCCTTGCCGTGCTACGCCATCGGCGGCGTGACCGCCGCCGACTGGCCGGCGCTCCGCACCCTTGGCGCCCATGGCATCGCGGTCAGCGGTGCCATCGCCTTGGCGACCGACCCTGTTTCGGCCGCGAAATCGTTGGTCGAAGCGGTCTCCGCCTAGGTTTCGGAGGCGAGGGCTGGACAAGCCCGCTTCCGTTCGGATTGTCCAAGCAACGATGTCCTCGCTCCGTATCGCCGACCGTACCTTCGCCTCGCGCCTCTTCACAGGCACGGGCAAGTACGCTTCCGCCGCGCAGCTCCGCGCGGTGCTCGACGCCTGCGGCGCCGAGGT
>CAINSX010000250.1 GCA_903853185.1 uncultured Opitutia bacterium | reverse complement strand
TGGTCGCTCTCTTCTTCGTCTACCGGAGCTTCTACGGCATGCGCATCCCGGTAGCGAAAAAAGCCCCCTGACCCAGCTGGCCGACGGCCCCCAAGGGCTCCCCGACTGGGGAGCCCTTCTTTTTGCCCATAAATCGGGGGTTATATTATTTTTAAAAACCGGCGGCGGCCCGCTGGACAAGCTTCGGCGGCCGGGCATAGTAGCGTCCTCGGCCAGTTCTCCGCCCACCCCGGCGTCCCTGTCCGAACCTTCCATTCCACTGATCACGCTTCCAGCCGCGCACCGTTTCCCACGGACCGCACGGCAGGGACACCCTCTCTTCTTCTTAAAACCAAACCATGAAACGTCGCTCTTCTCCTCCAACCCGTCCTCGCCCACTCCTCCGCCGTCGCCTTCGTACCCCCTTCCCCGCCATGAAACTCCGCGAACACCTCGAGTCCCTCGGCGGGGCGGGCGAAGGCCTGCCCACGTTCTTCGTGCTGCCGGCTCACGGCGACTGCGTCCGCCTGAGCGGACCGGAGCTCCATGGCGATATCGGCGTGCGCATCGCCGGCGATGACTCGCGGGCGGCCGGCGTCGATGGCCAGACAAACGAGGTCACCTTCGACTTTCGCACCGCGGACAAAACGGTCGTCCAGGCGATTGTGACCGGCCTCGGGCCGGAGGTCCGCGAGGAGAAAGTCCGCCGCCCCAAGCAGGAAGTCATGGGCCACTCCGTCGCGGGCCACCAGCCCAACGTCGGCCACTTCCTCGTCTGGGCCGCCCGCATGCCGAGCATGGCCGACCACCTCATCCTCGAGTCGGCGATCGACGCAGGCTTCACGTGCGACTTCGACTGCTTCGACCACATCCACGCCGCGATGCGCGCGCTGGACTTCATGCGCATGGTGCGGATGGAGGGCGGCATCGGCAGCGCCTGCGACGGTGACGAGATCCCGCCGCACCTGCGTCACCCGACGCGCCAAGGCCTGACCGGCAAGGCGGCGCTGGTCGTCGTGCACGCGGGCCACAAGGTCCGCCTCAACGCGACGATTGATTCCAAGCCGGACCCCGCCGGCAAGCGCCTGCGGATCCACTACGGCTGGTCTTCGGAGCTACAGCGCTACGTGGTCGGCTGGGTCAGCGACCTTGCACCGAAAGCCTGAGCGAACTCAGACCCCCGCGCTCGCCGCGGCGTCGCCGAGCGGATCGGCGTTCGGCTCACGCAGGTACGCGTCGGCCTTGGCGGAGACGATCACGCCGTAGTTGATGGTGCCCAACCAGCCCGACATGATGATACCGACGCTGCCGGCATGGTAGAAGCCGCCGACCTGTTCGGGCAGGGCCATCGAGACCTTAAGGCCTTCGAACTTCGTGCCGAACGACGTGCCGCCGACGTGGCGCACGTAGCGGTTCACGGTACGCGGCGTGGCGGCCTCGGCGTGGTCAACCTTGGAGCGGATGTCGGGGATAAACTTCTCGAGGCCCTTGAAGGATTCCTCGATGACGCGCGCCTTGTGCGTGGCGTAGTCGGCCTCGGAAAGATGAGCCCAGTCGTCCCACTTCTGGTTGATCGAGGTGACGATCGCGTAATGGGGCTTCTTGGTATGCGGACGGGTGTCCGGATAATAGACCGAGTAGGTGCGTGAAGTGGTATGGAAGTCGACGAGCTCGTGACTGGAGAACGGCTTCGCTTCGGAGGTGAACACGAGGTCGCCGATGTGCGGAATGGTTTCGCCTTCGCGCACGCCCATGTAGACCTGGCAGGAAGACGTGTTCACGCGGACCTTCTTGGCTTCCTCGAGAAACGGGGCCTCGAAGGCGTCTTCGCCACCCATCTTGAGGACGGTATCCTTGATGTTGGCGTTGGAGACGACGGTGGCGCAGGCGACTTCGGCTTCTTCGCCGAGGCGCGTGCCGCGAAGCTTCACGCCCACGACGCGGCGGCGACCGGAGGCGTCTTTCTCGACGAGCACCTTCTCGACAAGCACGTTGCGGCGGATGTCGACCCCGTTGGCCTTCATCTCGGCGGTCATGAGGTTGATCATGGTATCCGTGCCGCCCTGGAAGATGAAGACGCCCTTCGACATGAAATTCGAGAAGACGATGCCGAAGGTGATCGCCGGGTCATCGAGGGTGGAGCCGTTGGCGTAGGCGATGGGCTCGAGGAGGAGGCGCTGGACGTCCGGGCGGCCGGGGAAGAACTGCTCGAAGAGCTGACGCGTGGTGCGCGGGTCATTGTCGTAGTAGTTCATCTCGCGCAGGTGCGCGAAGAACGCCTCGACGGTCTCGGCCGAAAGCTTGAACTGCTCGATCAGGATGCGCGTGAAATCGGCGCGATCGAAGGTCGTGCGGACGTCGAAGTCGGGATTAATGAAACGGACGTCGCTGAGCTGATGGATGCGATCGGAGATCTCCTTGGTCCAGTAGCGGCGCGTGGACTTGATCATCCCGTGCGGGAAGCCGTGCAGGGAGATGTCAAAGACGTGGCCGCCGGCGCGCTTGAAGAAGGTGGCGAGGCCGCCGAGCTGGTAATGGTGCTCGAGGAGGAGCACCTTACGTCCGAACTTCGCGAGGTTGTTCGCCGCGGTCATCCCGCCGAGACCGGCGCCGATGACGACGGCGTCATAGCGGGGGAGGAGATTGTCGAACGGCGAAGGCATTGCGAAGGAAGATGAAGTAGGACTAAGCAGGGGTTAAGGGGAAGTCGAAAGCGGTCAAACCGCCCCGGCGACTACTTCCCGGCTACGCCCAGCGACCATCCGGCTCGCCCCTTGGCCAGGCGAACCTTACGACCAAAGAGCTTCGCTAGCGCGGCGGGCTTAAGGACGTCGGCCATCTTGCCGGCGGCGAGGGCGGCTCCGCTTCGCAGGAGCAAGGCGTGCGTGAAGGTCGGCAGGATCTCCTCGACGTGGTGCGTAACGAAAACGATAGCGAGGCCAGGCTTCAGCTTCGGCAGGCGCTTCACCAGCGCAAGGAACTCGGCGCGCGCGACGGGATCGAGGCCCGCGCAGGATTCGTCGAGGATTAACAACGCGGGGTCGGAAGCCAAGGCGCGAGCAATGAGCACGCGTTGGCGTTCGCCTTGCGAAAGATGACCCCACGGGCGGGCGGAGAGTCCACCGACCTTGAGCAGGCGCAGCAGGCGACGCGCGAGCGCGAGGGTCGCGGGCTTCGGACGGCGCCAGAGATTGATGAGTCCGTCGACACCTCCCGCCACGACAGACAGCGCTGGCTCGGAAGGCTGGATCATCGCGGCGACGGACGGCCCCACGAGGCCGATGCGTCGACGCAGTTCGCGCCAGTCGCTCCGACCGAAGGTTTCGCCCAGCACCGAGAGCGACCCCGAGGTCGGCGCGAAATAACCCGTGAGCGCGGCGAGCAGCGAAGACTTTCCGGAGCCGTTCGGTCCGAGGATCACCCAGTGCTGCCCCGGCTCCACGCGCCAATCCAGTCCGCGCAGGATGACCTTATCTTCTCGGGCGATCCGCAGGCGGGAGACTTCGAGCACGGGGACTTGGGCAACGGAACGGGACACGGCGTAAGGCTATGGAGCAACCCGAGGGCGCTTCCAAGCCGCAACCACGCTTGCCCTTGGCACGGTTCGCGCCTACCCCTTCGTCATGCGCCGGTACCCCGCCCTGCTCCTCATCCTGTTCTCCGCCCTCGTCGGCGCCGCCGAGCCGGCGACCCCTGCGCCGCGGACGACCCCCGACGGCCTCGTCATCAAGGAAGGCGTCGAGACGCGCATCGCCTGCGACCACAACGGCGGCTACTCCAAGTACGCGGGCGTCTACCATTACCGCGTCGTGCTGCCGAAAGGCTATCACGGTGACGCGAACAAGAGCTGGCCGGCGATCTTCGTCGCCTCGCCCGGCGGCAACGCATCGATGGGCAATATGGCCGACTGGATTAAGAAGCACGGCTACATCGCCATCCTCCTCGACGAATCCAAGAACGGACCGTGGGACCCGAGCGTCGGCAACTTCCTCGCCGCCAATCAGGACGCCGAGAAGCGCTTCCGCATCGCCGCCGGCCGCAAGGTGTGCACCGGCTTCTCTGGTGCTTCCCGCGCGAGCTCTGTCTTCGTGAGCATCGGCGATAATTTTGGTGGCGTGGTCCTGCAAGGTGCCGGCGTCGGCCAGCTCGACAACGGCATCCAGGGCCTCCGCGGGGTGCAGATTCCCGCCGTCGCCCTGACGATGGGCAAGAAGGACCCTAACCACGGCGAGATCAAGCAGCTGCGCGAGACGCAGGGCGATCGCCTGCAGGTCTTCGAATTCGAGGGCGGCCACCAGTGGGCCCCGAAGGACGTCGTCGAGAAAGCCCTCGATTACGTCGACGGCAAGCTGCCCAAGTAGGAGGGGTTGGCGGCCAGCGGATAGCGGTTGGCGACTGGGAACGCCGAACCTCGAACCATGTATCCGTCCTAACCCTACCCCGCAAATCGCATTGCTCCTCCGCAAGGGGCGGACATGAAGGAGTTATCCCCATGCGCTCCGCCCTAGCCTGCCTGTTCCTCGGCCTCGTCGCGTCCTTCGCCGCCGACGCCCCCGTGAAGTTCAACGACCCGAAGCCGCAGGCCTACCACCTCACGGTGCGCGCCAGCGAAGTCGACCCGGCCGCGAAGTCCTATCCCGACATCGACTTCAACCTGGAGAGCAAAGGTAAGCCCGCCGACACGGAAACCGCCGACGTCGACACACGCGTCGCGCCGCGCGGACAGCTCGTCGTTTGGCTGATGGGCCACAACCCAGTCCTCGCCGAAAAGGTCAACGGCTACGGCTACCACCACATCAGCGTCTACTACGCCCGCGGTTGGTTCGGCTCGCTCAACACCGTCCCTGCCGACACGCAGCATCTCGGCAACATCCGCCTCGAGGCCACCGCCGGCGTCGACGCTTCGAAGTCCGTCGAGATCGCCGAAGCCGATTCCGCCAAGGGCCGCGCCACACGCCTGGTCCAGTGGCTCGTGAAGAAGCACCCTCAGGGCCGCTGGGAACAGTTCCTCACGGCCGGAGGCAAGGAACTCGACTGGACCAAGGTCGTCGTCGGCGGCTCCTCGCACGGCGCCACGTCCTCCGCTCGCTTCGCGATGTACCAGAAGGTCGCGCGCGTAATCATGTTCTGTGGCCCTCGCGATAACACCGAAGACTGGCAGGCCGGCCCGTCGGCCACGCCCAAGAACCGCTTCTTCGGCTACAGCCACGTCCTCGACGGCGGCTGGAGCGACCAGCACTACCAGCGCTCCTGGCTCATGCTGGGCCTCAACCAGTTCGGCCCGATCGTGAACACCGAGAAGGAGAAGGCTCCGTTCGGAAATTCGCGCCGCCTCATCACCGACGCTCCGCTCAAGGGCACCGACAAGGAACAGGCTGCGCGCGGCCACGGCTACGTGACGCCGAGCAAAGGCTCGCCGAAGGACGCCCAAGGCCGCCCCCTGCAGGAAGACGTGTGGAAATATCTGTTCACCTCGGACGTGGAAGTCACCGGCAAGCCCGTCCCCGCCGAAGCCGGCGTGAAGATGGACCAGCGCACGGACGCCAAGCCCAAGGCGCCGAAGAAGAAGTAAGGAGACGCAGGGACGGCTTGCCCTCGGCGGCCTTTCGGCTGTTGGATGGTCGCGATCACCGTGGCCATCCGCATCGACCTAGTCACCCTCTTCCCCGCCATGGCCGACGGCTTCCTCCAGGAGTCGGTCATCGGCAAGGCCATCGATAAGGGCCTGATCGAGTTCAAGGCCCACGACCTCCGCGCCTATTCCAAGGACAAGCACCGCAAGGTGGACGACATGCCTTACGGCGGCGGGCCCGGCATGCTCATGAGCTGCCAACCCCTCTTCGACGCCGTCGACGCCTTGGCCACCCCGGACTGTGAAGTCATCTATCTTTGCCCGGATGGTGAACAGTTGACCAATAAGCTAGCCAAGGAACTGGCCCAAAAGAGCCATTTAATCCTCATTTCAGGTCATTATGAGGGTATCGACCAGCGCTTCCGGGATAAGAAGGTCACCCGGGAGGTCTCGATCGGCGATTATGTGCTCACTAATGGCACTTTGCCGGCCTGCGTCCTCGTCGATTGCCTCGGCCGACAGCTCCCTGGGGTCCTCGGGGAGGAAAACTCCTTGACGGGGGATAGTTACAACGGCAAGTTGCTCGCCTTTCCGCAGTTCACCCGACCCGCTGTTTACGATGGTCTCGAGGTGCCCCCCGTCCTCCTAGGAGGAAATCACGCCGAAATCGAAAAATGGCGTCG
>CAINSX010000249.1 GCA_903853185.1 uncultured Opitutia bacterium | reverse complement strand
TCGGCGATCGGCAGGCCGCTCGCGGTATCCTTGACGGTGAAGAAAGCGGCCTCGACGGCGGGTCCGGACTTCCAAGCGGCGAAGGCGCAAAGGGCGAGGAACGGCAGCAACCAGAGGAATTCCATACCGGGCTTCACCTGACGGCGAACCGGCTGGGGCAGCGCCGACCAGAGGAAGCCGGCAAACAAGGCCGCGGGGGCGAGGATGCCGACAGCGCAGAAGAGCGAAATCAGGCGGGGGTCGACGAGCGGAGCGAGCCACAGGCCGGCCAGGAAGCCCAGTACCACGGAAGGCAGCGAGGCCATGATTTCCATGACCGGCTTCACGACTTGACGGTATTCCGGGCGGAGGAACTGCGAGACGTAGATGGCCGCGGTCAGCGCGATCGGGAGAGCGAAGAGCAGCGCGTAGAAAGTGCCCTTCACCGTGCCGTAGAAAAGAGGGACCAGCGAATACTTGGCCTCGAACTCGTCGGAGCCGGCGCTCGACTGCCAGGTGTAGTCCGGACCAGAGGCGCCTTCGTACCAAATCTTGCCGAAGAACGCGCCCCAGGAGGACTCAGGGTGATGGTCGACAATGCTCCAGCGGTGGAGCTTGCCGTCGGTGGAGAGCGCGGTGAAGCGGTCGTAATTGCCGGCGAAAGCGAGCTGGCGGATTGAGCCGGACGGCGCATCGCCTTCCCAGCGGAGCGAACCGGTGGTCATGTTGCGGATCTGCAGTTTGCCGCCGGCGACCGCGAGGTAGCACTTGTTGCCTTCGGCGGCGTAGACGCCTTCTCCCGCTCCGGCGAGCGCTTCGCCGTCATGGATCTTACCCCAGCGACGCAGGCTCTTGCCGTCCGGCTGGACCTGCGGATACATCGACCAGACTTGCTGTTCGCCGGAACGTCCAACAAAGACCACCGAGACGTTGCCGAAGATCAGCCCGGCGGAAGCCACGGCCGTGTCCTTGGAGTCCTTAAAGGGGACGAACGATTGCAGGAAAGTGAACGCAGCGCCGTCATCAGCGTACGTGCGCACTTCGCCGGACTTGCCGACGACGATGAGGGACTCCGCCGTAGAAGGCAGCAGGACCTTTTCGATCGAAGCGGCGTCCGCCGCGACGACGAAGGGAGCACTGGCGGTCACGCGGGCCTTGCCGCCGAGACCCTTGCGCTCGGTGAGGCGAACCGCGGTGAGCAGTGGCTTGCCGGCGGCTTCTTGGCGGACGACCATCAGGCGAGACTGCGAGCCCTTGGCGTTCCAGACTTCGAGGCAAGGCACGCCGGGCTTACCAATCGAAATCGGAGCGAGTGGCGTGACGACGGGCTCGACTGCGCGCTTGCCGGCGGCGTCGAAGGTCGAGCGATAAGCGACGTGCAGTTCCTGGACGGACCCGTCGGAGAGGCCGAGGAAGATCAGCCCCGCGCGCGGGTAGCTGCGGACCGCGGTGACGCGCAGTTCGCCCAGCGAAGGGGCCCACTCGTGCGCCTTGGCGCCATCGGCCGCGCGCTGGAAGACGACCTTACCGTCCGCGAGGACGACATAAGGGAAGTCGCCGTACTCATCTTCGCCGAAGGCGACGGCGTTCGCCGGCACCGAGAGCGAACCGACCGCCGTGACCTTGGCGCCGGTGAAGAGCGGGAAGACCTGGAAGATCAGGAAGGCCAGCATCCCGAAGACCGCGAGCACCACGCCGACGCCGCCGAAGCGGATGAGGCGACCCATCCACCGGTCGGCGGCCAGGGTCATGGGACTTACCGTAAAACGCGACTCCGGCGCAGGCGCAGGAGCGGGTTTTTTGTCGGAAGTTTCCATCGGGTTACGGTCTGGTGTCTTTGGCTCTAATAAAGGGTAAGGCGGGGAGACCCCGCCTTGGGAGGACCCGAGACCGTACCGTCGCGCTTTTCAGACCGACCCCGGAGGGCGTGGTGGCGACGGTACGATTTCGAGACCAAGCTTATTCGGCGCTGTAGTACTTGAGGGCGGTACGACCTTCGACGGCAACATCGGCCGGCAGCGGGTAGTAGCCGTCCTTGATCGTGATTTCCTGGCCCTGCTTGGAGAGCACGAAGGTGATGAACTCGCTGGTCAGCTTGTCCATGTCCTTGGAAGGAGCCTTGTTCACGTAGACGTACAGGTAGCGGGCGAGCGGGTAAGTGCCGTTGAGGCAGTTTGCGTAGCTGGGCTCGATATAGTCGGCACTGGAACCAAGGGCGAGGGCGAGGGGGCGAACGCCAGAGGTGCGGTAGCCGATACCAGAGTAACCGACGGCACCGAGGTCGGAAGCGACGCCCTGGACGACGGAAGACGAGCCGGGCTGCTCCTTGACGGAAGACTTGTAGTCACCGTTCTTCAGCGCCTTCTCTTTGAAGAAGCCATAGGTACCGGAAGCGGAGTTACGACCGAAGACCGAAATCGTCTTGCCGGCGAAGGCGCCGGTGAGCTTGGCGTCACCCCAGGTGCTGATGTCCTGACCACCGAACTTACGGGTCGAGGAGAAGATACCGTCGACCTGGGAGATCGAGAGACCCTTGATCGGGTTGTCCTTGTGGACGAAGACCGCGAGGGCGTCGATGGCGACCGGAATCTTGGTCGGCTTATAGCCGAACTTACCGGCGAAACCGGCGACTTCAGAGGACTTCATCTCGCGGCTCATCGGTCCGACCTGAGAGGCGCCAGAGGTGAGGGCGACCGGAGCGGTGCCCGATCCCTTACCTTCCACCTGGATGTTAACGTTAGGATACTTGCCCTTGAAGGCTTCGCTCCAAAAGGTCATCAGGTTGTTGAGCGTGTCGGAACCAACCGAGTTCAGGTTACCCGAGACGCCGGAGGAAACGGCGTAGTCAGGAAGCTTAGCGTCAACCGTGACGACCTCGGCGGCGGCCGGGGCGGCAGACTGAGCAGAGACGACGGTCGCCGTGAGGGCGAGCAGTGCGAGGGACTTGAGGGAGGTGTGCATGTGGTTGGAGAACACGGGCATCTTCCCATACAATTGTTACAGTTCCGTGACGGCAGGGTGTTTCTTGGGCAATAGACCCACCCCCTCCCTGCCCCTTCTAAATGCGAAACCCCTTATTTTTTGAGGAATTCGCTAATTAGGCCTTCCGAACGGGCCTCCGCCTCGGCCACCGGCAGGCCACCCTTCACCCCGGGACGCTTGTGTCCGGTCTGGGTGAGCCAGGCATCCCGCAGGAGGGCCGAACTATCGTGTAGGTTCTTGAGCTTAGCGCCCTCGGCGAACGCGACGTCGGATTTCCATTTCATCATCGGCGCGAGCGACGACCACACGGCCTTAGCCATGAAGAGATGTCCCTGCTCGCCGGGATGCAGATTATCCTTCGCGTAGATGAAAGTCGGATCGGCCTTCTTCGCCGCAGCGACCGACTGATGAAGGAACGGATGGATGTCGATGACCTGCCAGCCAGCGGAACGCTGCGCGACGAGCCACGCACCGTAGGCTTCCATCACGCCATCGTAGTTGATCGCATCCTTCGCGCGATTGTCAGGAGCATACAGCGGAGGCGTGATGACGACGATCTGCGCGCCGGCGCGGATGCACGCGAGGCGCAGCTTGATGATGCCATCTTGGAAGGCTAGCTGGCGCGAAGCGTCGAGCGGCTGATAGATACCGTCGTTGATGCCGTAGCAGGCGACGACGAGCGTCGGCTTGAATTGCGTGAGCACGCGATCCAGACGCTCATGCAGATCGGGCCGCGGGAAGCTACCGCCCGCGTGACCAGGTTCGGAAAGACCCGAAGTCGTCTCGCTCGAGAGGCCCATGTTCACGATCGCCGCGCGACCCATCCCCTTCTGTGCGCGGATGGCCGACTCGACGTACACCGTCCAATTGCCGCCATAGGTGATGCTGTCGCCGAGGAAGAGGACGCGGGGCTCAAGCTTGTCGGCCGAAGCGCGGGCGGTGAACAGAATGAGCAGGGCGAGAAAGAGGCGTGGCATCCCTGCAGGCTGACAGTTCCCCGAAAGAGGTAAAAGAGGATTAAGGGACGACTTATTAACGGCCACCCACTTCCGTCTTCTCCCGGCGGGCGGACGGAGTATGGTCCGCTGTCCTGAACCCGCCCATCCACATCAAGGGAGCCCGCACCCACAACCTCAAGGATGTGGAACTGACCATCCCCCGTTATCAGCTGACCGTCATCACGGGGGTCAGCGGATCGGGCAAATCTTCCCTGGCCTTCGATACCCTGCACGCCGAGGGCAGCCGCCAATACCTCGAATCCCTCTCTGCCAAGGCCCGCGGCATGCTGGATTCAGCCCCGCGGCCCGATGTGGACTTCATCCGGGGCCTCTCCCCGGTCATCGCCATCGCCCAGCGGACCGGCGGCAACACCAACCCCCGCTCGACGGTCGCCACCCTGACCGAGATCGCCGACCACGCCCGCCCGCTCTGGATCATCGCCGGCGACCGCCGCTGCCTCAAGGACGGACACCCCGTCCGGCGCCGCTCGCTCGACGACAACCTGCTGGCCCTCGAAGGCATCCCCGCCGGCACCC
>CAINSX010000248.1 GCA_903853185.1 uncultured Opitutia bacterium | reverse complement strand
GAGGCCCTGGGCGGGATTAAGATGCGCGAGCGCGCCGATGGCGACCATGGCGACCTCGTCCTGATTGTCCTTGGCATACTTGCCGGCGACGTCGGTGAGGTCGGCGGGCTTGCGCTCGAGCCAGAGCTCAAGGGCCTTGGCGCGGGCCGAGCCGCTGAGCTTGGCGTTGGCGACCAAGCCGGAGAGCAGCTCGTTGGAGAGCGAGGCGACCTCGAGCTTGTACTGTTCGACGAGTTCGAGCGAGGCGCGGAGGATATCGGACTCACCCTTCAGGAGAGTCGGCAGCGCGGCGCTCAGGCTGGTACGAAGTTCCTTAGGGTCACGAGGAGCGAGCGGAGCCCAATGGCCGGTCGACTGATCCACGGGATAAGGATTCGCCCACTGGGCGAGGAGGCGCAGGGCTTCGGCACGAGCCTCGGCCGGCAGCTTCTCATTGGCGGCGATGGCCACCACGCGGGCGGCGTTCGCTTCGCCGCCGAGACGGAAGGCGCTATGCGTCAGGCGACGGAGCATGAAGACGGTCCACTCGCGTGTTCCGAGGTCATCGATGAGCGCGGCGACGGCGGGACGACCGGCTTCGAAGCCGAGGTCATGGACGGCGCGGATGGCCTCGTCGGCCACGATGGTCGACTTGTCCTTCACGAAGCGCGAAGCGGAAGCGTCGTTGCGACGACGCAAGGTGATGACGGCCGCGAGGCGCACGGAAATGTTATCATCCTTGGCGACGGCGTCGAAGGCTTCAGCGGTCTTGCAGAGATGGTCGATGGCGAAGGACCCGGCGTGGCGGAGCACGGGGTCGGCGTCGGCGTTCTCCTTGAGCATCGCGAGGACCTCGGGGAGGTACTTGTCGGCGCCAAGACGGGCGGCGGCGATGGCGGCGAAGGAACGGACGCGCGGCGAAGGGTCGAGGATCAGTTTGCCGAGCGGGAGGTCATTACCCTTCAGCGGGGCCTCTTCGAGGGCGCGCACGGCCTGGGCGCGGACTTCGGCATCGGCATCGGCCAGCAACGGCACGAGGCGCTGCGCGGCGGCGGTGCGGTCGGCGAGCGAAGCGACAGGCGTGTGCTTGCCGCTGAAGGCTTCGCCGGGGGCGATGGCGGCGCCGCGACGGGCGAGGATGCCAAGGCCCCAGACACCGTGCAGGCGCTCGAGACGGTTCGTGGACTTGGTGGCGGCTTCGAAAAGGTCAGCGGCGTCGGGACGGCGGGTGAGCTCGATCTGGGCGCGAAGGCGGACGCGCTGGTCGCCGTGGGCGAGGAGTTTGGCGAGTTCGGCGGAGGACTGCTTCGTGAAGCCACCCTTGATGAGCGCGGCGACGTCGGCGACGACCTCGGGCTTCATCATCTTGTTGGCTTCGAGGGTGACGAGGCGTCCGGCATCATGGGACTCCCAGCCGGTAATGAAGTCGGCGACGACGAGTCGACCCTTCCAGTCGTATTCGATGTCGGTTGCGGCGACGCCCCAGAGGAGCTGGTGCGATTCGGTCATCTTCATGCCGGCTCCCGCGGGCTCCATCTTGAAGGACCAGATACCGGAGGCACCGGCCGAGCCGCGGTAGTCGCAGATGTGGAAGTGCTGGGCTTCGGATTCGAGGAAGCCGGCGCCAGGGTGGTAGGTCAGGCCAGACGGGCCGGAAGAGATGTACGCGGCCGGGGGAATGATGAAGGCAGGCTGGACGGGGTTCTGGAGCTCCCAGACCTTCTCGGTCATCCAGCGGGACAGCGGACGCTGCTCGAGGCCGATCTCGCGGTGGAAGGTATGCATGGCCTGGTGTTCCATTTCCCAGCCGGAGTCGGCGCCTTCGACGACGTAGACGACGCGGGCGGCATCGCCTTGGTCGGAGTGATTGTCGACGGAGAAGCCATTACCGACTTCGTCGAACGCGATCTCCTTGGGGTTACGCAGGCCGAAGTGGACGACTTCGAAGTTCGTGCCATCAGGCTCGAAACGGAAAATCGCGCCGCGGTTATGCGAGTCGTACTTCTTACCTTCCTTGGTGGTGAAATTGAAACCACGGTCACCGATGGTGCCCCAGACGCGGCCGTCGGGACCGATGGCGAAGCCGTTCATGTCGTGGCCAGAAAGCGAGACGCGGACGCCGAAGCCTTCCTCGATGACCTTGCGCTGGGCTTCGACGCCATCGTTCTTGGCGTCCTGCAGCATCCAGAGCTTCGGGATGCAGGCGAAGTAGACATTATCGTCCCACGTCATCACGCCGGCGCCGGTACCGTCGAGGACATCGTTGAACTTCTCGGCAAAGACCTTCTGGGTCGTGAAGGTGCCGTCGGCCTGCTCGCCGCCGACGTAACGGATAATCTCGGACTTCGCCGTCATCCACTCGATGGACTTCTTGGCCTTCCACTTTTCGTGCATCGCCAGGCGGTCGGCGGTGGTCTTGGAGGCGAGGTCGTCGTGGTACCAGAAGAGGTTGTTACGGTCATCCTCGACGCCGAAGCGGAAGCGATGGGTCTCGGCCACGTAGACGCTGCCGTCGTTGCCAAAGGAGATCGCGGTAGGCGAAGTGACACCGGTGACCTTATGGTCGGCGGTGACCTTGAAGCTCGCACCAGGGACGAGGGCTGCGCTGCCTTCGCCGGCGACGCGCACGAGGCTAGTGTCGGCCTTGGGCTTCGGGCGTCCACCCTTCACGAAGTTAGGCTTAGCATCGGTGCTGAAGACGAAGTGGTCGGCGGCGATAATACCCCAGGGGCCCACGTCGTTATCCACGATGCGGATGACGGCGGTCTTGCCCTTGAACTCGGCGACGTCCCAAACGGTCTCGCGGAGGGTGAGGTCGTTGGCGCCGGTGGACTCGCGGACGACCTTGCCGCCAATGAGAAGTTGGACCGCGGTCTTACCAGGGTGATTACCGCCAGCGACGAGGAAGCCGATGTACGGGTGCGTCAGCTTGAGGTCGGGCGAAGTCAGCGTGCCGGTGGCGGCGTCGCCGCGGTGACCGGAGCAGACAAGCGCGTTGCCACCGTAATTACGGAACTCGCCGTTGACGCCGTCGACCTTGCCCGCGATCGGCGCGAGGCCGAAGCCCGTGCCGGTCGTCTGCCAGCTATCGAAGCCATCGCCTTCAAAGGCTTGGATGACCTTGGTGTCCGCCTGCAGAGCGGCCGCGCCAAGGAAAAGGGTGAACGAAGCAAACAGGGATGACTTCATGGCAGAAAGAGGGGTACAGCCCAGAAAAGGGGTTGTTCCCTTCAGGTCGAGCGTCCCTTCCAAAAACCTGCTTTTAACCCCTGACGCCGTGCAGGACCTGGAACTTCGCCCCGAAATGGGCGGGATGCGTCAGGGCCCGCAGACGGCCCGTGGCCTCGTGGTCGCCCGACATCGCAATCTTCTCCATCTCGCTCGCCGCATATTTGACAAAAAAGGCCTCCTGGCGTTCCAGGCGGACGTCCTTGAAGCCCGCCGCAATCAGGACCGACTCGACCCTATCCCAAAGCACGTGGCACGTCAGGTCCTGCGAGCCGAGGTTCTCCAAGATGGCCCCGGAAAGCTGATGGTTGCGATACGCACGTGCGGTGCCGACCGGCGAAGACTCGAGGCACTGGGCGACGGTCTTACCGTAATCGAGTAGGATGACCGCACCCGACCAACCATCGGATAACAGCTTCGCGAGCAGTTCCTCCGCGGCGAGAGGCGCGTCGATGATCCACCCTTCTTCGGCGGCGGGCAACGACCGTGCGAAGTCAGCCGCGAGCGGCGTGGAGTAATCGGTCAGCGGCTCGACGGTGAGTTCGGCGCCGTCGACCCTGACGCCGAGTTCGCGCCAGATGCCACCTTGGAACAAGAAACGGTGGAATGGCTGGGCGTCGAGAAGTTCGTTGGCGACAAGCACGCTGCGGGCGGGGAAGTCCGGCGTGGAGCCGAAGCGGAAAGTGCGAAGCTCAGCGAACTGCGACGCGACACCGGCGTAATGCGACTGGCCCGGCTCGGCGCCGACTTCGACCAGGGCATGCGCCTTCAGGTCGCCAACCAAGGACTTCGCCGCCCCGGCGATCAGCTGACCGAACATCGGCCCGAGGGCCGCCGCGGTGGTGAAATCGGTGCCGGCGGCCTTGCCGACGCGCACGCGCTGCGAGGAATAATAACCGAGCCCGGGAGCATAGAGCGCCGCCGCCACCAGTCGGGCGAACGAGACCACGCCGCCGCGGGCCTCGCGACGAAGCAAGGCGACGATGGCGTCATGTCGGTTCG
>CAINSX010000247.1 GCA_903853185.1 uncultured Opitutia bacterium | reverse complement strand
GACGATGTTCGCGTAGTAGGCGAGGTCGTTGGTGGTGGTGCCTTCGATGAAGCGACCCTGGGCGGCGTTCACGATCGAGGCGCCGTATTCAAAGCCCTGAGGATTGGCGACGCTGTTGTAGTGAAGACCGGTGTGGTGAGCGGCGAAGCCGAGGCGACGACCGTCGGAGCGGTTAGCGGCGCCGTTTTCACCTTCAGCCCAATAGCGGTTGGTGATACCACGCTCGACGGTGGAGAGCTTGCCGGAGGAAGCCTTGAAGAGCGAGGAGACGGTGCTTTCTTCGTAGCCCCAGGTCACCTTGCGGTAGCCGAGGTCGAAGGTGCCGATTTCGCTGGAGTGGGAAACGATGGCGCGATCGAGCCAGGAGGAGGCGCTGGATGCGGTGTTACCAGAGGTGTCGAGGACGAGGTTGCCCGAGATGCCGTTGCCGACGTCGGCGAGGATTTCGAGGTAGAGGCGGCGCATCAGGAAGCCGTTCTGGATCGGAGCGGTGGCGTTGACACCGGTAGCGGTCGACTGGGAGTAGTCGAAGCTCTGGTACTGAGCCTGGAAGTATCCGCCGATGGTGAGGCGCTTGGTAGCGTCTTCCTTGACGAACACCTTGTTCACGCCGGCAGCGGAACGAGCCTTGGCGGCTTCGTCCAGGGTCTTGGCGCGCTCTTCGGCGGTGATGAGGCCCTTCTTCACGAGAAGATCGAGCGTGGCTTTGTCTTGGGCGAAAGCCGAAACCGACGTAATGGCGGCAGCGGCGATCAGCATGGACTTGAGGGTGCTATTCATAGGTTGTGGTGCGGTTATGCGAGCGGACTATCTCATCCTATTGTTACAGGATGAAGGCGGTCCGGTGAAGAAAGTGCCTTAAAGCCCCCACCCCTAGACAGCTTCTCCCGTCAGAAAAGCTCACTAAGACCCACAAAAACGTCCGAAAAACGAGGATTCCACGATAATTCCGCCCCTATCAACCCTGTCGCCACAATTCGGTTCGGCTGGGTCCGTCCACCTTTAGCCATGCGCGGACCCGCCGGAGCCGAGGAATCGAACACGGGGGGCTCCACGCCGACTCGCATCGCGATCCAATTCGCGAGCGCCTTTTTCGTCACGGGTTTCCCATCACCGACAT
The DNA here is from genome assembly GCA_903853185.1 of uncultured Opitutia bacterium. Classification (GTDB taxonomy): domain Bacteria; phylum Verrucomicrobiota; class Verrucomicrobiia; order Opitutales; family UBA953; genus UBA953. The sequence goes on along the minus strand of CAINSX010000247.1, from coordinate 481 downwards.
TGTAGACACGCGCACCGACCGGCCCGCCGACGATCGCCGCGAAGATCGACGCCGCCGCGTCATCACGATGCAGATAATTGATGAAGTGATCCACGCGGCCACCGATGACGTTATCGCCGCGCCGCAGCTGATCGACGAGATGATGGCGGCCCGGACCATACAGTCCACCGAAGCGCAGCACGCGCGCCTTCGCGAAACCGGAAGCCAGCACGGCACGCTCACCACCGAGGATCGCATCCGCGGTCGGTGCACCGCCGACCGGAGAGGTCTCGTCGACGACGCTACCGTCATCTTGTCGATAGACGCCCGTGGAACTGGTGAAGACGAAGCTTTGCGCTCCGACCTCATGAGCCCAGGCAAGCGCGCGCTTCACGCCGACGTCGTAAGCCAACGCATATGCTTCTGGGCCACCACCAGAGGTGCTGGCCGCATAGACGACGGCATCGAAACGACTCGGCAACGCTGACCAATCGCCGCACTG
>CAINSX010000246.1 GCA_903853185.1 uncultured Opitutia bacterium | reverse complement strand
TGCCCTGTCCGATACCGCTGCCAACAACGCGGGAGAGAAGTCCGACCTAAGCGCCCGCGCCTCCTTCGTCTTCACCCGCGCGCCCACCCTGCAAGCCCTGCCTCGCTCGGCGCTCGCCCCGCGCGTCGGCGCAATGTGGGATGCGGCCGCCACGGCCGACTCCTCTGGCATCTTTAATCCCGCCACGCTGACTGAAGTCGAACAACGCGGGCTGCGGGCCCTCTCGGATACTTCCCTGGCGGATTCGCTTCGCCGCTATACACTCAACCTTTATTCCGTCCGTGGTCCCGCGACAGGACGCACAGTCTTAGTAATCGGCGAAATCGTTGAAACGAAGCGGAACATCACCGACGGCGTGGAGTTCAGCCAAAAGGCCAAGGAGCTCACCCGCGAAGGCGCGGTGATCGAGAACATCTGGAGCCGACGCGAATTCAACAACGGGGTGCGCGGCGGTGAAGAGCTCGCTAGCCCGTCCGCGATCAACGAACTGAATTTCATCCGTCAGGTCAGCCGCTTCCAGGACGCCAAGAGCGGCAAGCTGCTCGAACCGCTCATCCGCACGATGGATCGCGTCCGCCGCAGCGACTCGAGCTACCCCGAACTACGCGCCTACCAACTCCAGGAACTCTACAAGCTGGCGACCACCCGACCTGATGCCTGGGGTCTACTCTTCTCGCCGTCCGCCCAGCGAGACGCCGATCAACTGCGCCGCATCACGCAGAATTCGCTGCGCCCCTACGACTACCTCTTCAAGGACAAGTGGGCCGATATTCAGCTGGAACTGAAAGCCTTCCTGACTCCCCCCGGCGGTGCCGGCTACGCCGAGGAAGCCCGCTTCTGGCGCGCGACCTTCGCTAACCTGCGCAACCGCAAGCTGATCTTCGCCGGCTGGGTCGGCCGCGACGGCAAGCCCGAGCTCAGCGAGAAGATCAAGGGCAGCGCCCTCTACGGCCTCGACAACGAAGGCAAGGCCACCGTGCTCTTCCGCATCGGCGATGACGGCGAGGTCAATCGTGTCGCCGAAGCCGCGCCCCTCACCCCGCTCCTCCGCTACCCCGGCACCGTCGCCGAAGCCGCTCAAGCTGCCGGCATCCCGAAAGGATTGCTCACCCCCGACGGCGGTTGGGAAACCCTCCTCCAAGGACGAGATCTCTGAACGATGTCACGCCCCACCCAATTCCGCCTCCGCTGGAAAGGTGCCATCACCGGCCCCTTCCCCCTCGTCCGTGTGAGCGAGATGCTCCGCGCCGGCGAGATCAGCCTACTGCATAACATCGAGGTCGATGAGTCATGGATGACGGTGCGCGATTACTTCCGTGCCATCGGTCTCAGTCGCACGCCCTCAATCTCGTCATCCGACGCCGGCACCGATGCTCCGCCGCCTCCGCCCGGCTCCGAACTTCCGCTGGGCGAAGCACTCGCTCCGGACAACGTGCGCAACGCCGCTGGAGAATCGCTCGAACGCTCCGTCCGCGAAGGCTACCTCTGGTGCGGCTCGACTTTCCTGCTGCCTCCGCTCTTCGCGCTACTGGTGTATGCCTGGCACTCCATCTCGCCCGACACAGCGCCGCTCTCCTTGTTCATCCTACTGACCTTCACGACCGCCGTTGGTTGCTTCCTGCCCGTCGCCTTCGTGCGTAAAGTCGGCCGGACCCTCGACCAGGAAGGCCTTTCCGAAATCCGCCAGACGCAGGCCAATCTCTCGATCCTGCTGGCCAGCCTCGGTTACGTGCTCTGGCTATGGTGTTTCTGGATTCTCGTCCATCCCCACCCCTAAGCCTCAATCGGCTTGACGAGCCAAGGAGGCTTGGCTGGACTGACCGAACTCGGTTTTCGGTAGTGTAGCTCAGTTGGTTAGAGCGAGGGACTCATAAGCCCTAGGTCGGCAGTTCGATCCTGCCCACTACCACCACCGGGTGCTTCCTTTCCGCTCAGGCCTTCAAGATGGCCGAGACCGGGATATCCAGTCCGTCCTTCCACAAGGCTTCCAAGGCGTAGCTCTTACGGATGTCGTCGCGGAAGACATGGAAGAGAACGTCAAAGGCATCCACGACCGTCCAGCCGCTATCGCGCTGCGACTCCGATCGGGAAGTCACGCCAACATCGTCGAGCGCATGCTCGAGGGCGATACGCAGGGCGCGCAGGTGAGGCTCGGACGTACCGGTGGCAATCACGAGAAAATCAGCGATGGAAGAAATCTGGCCCATCTCCAAGACGCGAATCTCGACGGCCTTCTTATCATCCAAGGCGCGCACGGCGGCGATGAGGTGGGCCGGAATCTTCGGCATGACCACCATCGGCTTCGCGGCGGACTTCTCACCACGGCTCTTGGCCTTCAAAGCCGGGATGGCCGGGATGACGCGGCGAGCCGGGCGGACCGAACGGGCGGCCGGCTTGGCGGACTTGCCGGCAGGGCGCCCCTTGGCGGCAGGCTTGGCGGAGGTCTTCTTGGTCTTCTTTTTAAGGGCGGACATGGTCAGGCTTGGTAAAGGGAGCGCTCATCGATGTGGCGGGCGACCCCTAGGGGCAAGCCGTTTCGGGGCGAATCACCGCGGCGCAGGGCCTCGCGCAAGGCAGTGGAGGACACCTGCACCGCCGGAGCCTTCAACACGGTCAGGCGGATGAGCGGCGCGATGGCCGGAGGCGGCACGGTCGAGATACCATCACGTGACAGCACGGCGAATTCTACCAGGCTGCATAGCTCGGCGACATCCTTCCACCGGTCCAGCCTGGCCAGCTGATCGGCTCCAATGATCCAGACCCGCAGGGCATCGGGAAACTCCAGAGCCAATTCACGGGCGGTATCGATGGACCAACTGGTACCTTCGCGACGGGTCTCCCGTTCATCCACCACGGCCCACGGGGTATCGGCGAAGGCCAGGCGACACATCGCCGCACGGTCCGCGGCGGAAGCCACCGGGGCTCCCGTACGCAGCGGCGCTTGTCCTGCCGGAATGACGCGTACCTCATCCAGGCCGAGCTGCTTGTGCGCGGCCACGGCCGCCGCCACATGACCCGCATGCGGAGGATCGAAAGTCCCACCCAGAATGCCGATGGCAGCAGGCATGTCGCATTACGCTCCGGCCGGCTGCCGGTGGCAACCCAAAGCAGGCTTGAGCCCGAGCCCTTAGGGCGAAACACTGCCCCCATGGCGTCAGCCTCGCGATTCCTCCCCCCGGGCTTCGACCCCACGCAGCCCGTGGCGGTCATCGCCGGCAAAGGCCGCTACCCCGCCCTACTCATCGAATGTGCCCGCGCCCGCGGCGCCAAGGTGAAGCTGGTCTCCTTCGAAGAAGAGACCGACCCCGCCCTCATCGCCACCTTCACCCCCGCAGACCATCGCGCCATCCCCGTCGGCAAGCTCGGCCAGATGCTCGATGCCCTCAAGGAGCTGGGCGCCGCCGGCGCCGTGATGGCTGGCCAAATCACCCCGCGGAAACTGTTCACCGGCATGGTGCCCGACCTGAAGCTCATCGCGCTGATGGCCTCCCTGAAGGAACGCAACGCCGAGACAATCTTCGGCGCCATCTCCGTCGAGATCGAGAAGGTTGGCGTCCGCATGCTCGACGCCCGCCTCTTCCTCGATGACCATCTCGCTACGCCGGGTTGCATGACCGGCTGGGCCTGCGGTATCGGCGACGACCAGCTCGAGTTCGGTACGCGCATGGCCCGCGAGATGGCCCGTCTCGATGTCGGCCAGTCCATCGTCACAGCCAAGGGTACCGTCATCGCCGTCGAAGCCTTCGAAGGCACCGACAACATGCTCCGTCGCTGCGCGCAGACCGGCGGCAAAGAGATGCTCCTCACCAAGACTTCCAAGCACGCCCAAGACTGGCGCTTCGACGTCCCCTGCTTCGGCGTCAAGACGCTCGAGAGCATGGCCGAAGGCGGCGTCGCGAAAGCCGCGCTCGAAGCCGACGCGGTGATCCTTATCGACAAGCCAGCCGTCATCGCGCGGGCCAAACAGCTCGGCATCGACCTCTTCGGGTTCGGACCGGCCTAGCCGATGATGAACCGCCGCCACTTCCTCGGAACGAGCCTGCTGGCGGGCTTGGCGACCCAGGCCTTCGGCGCCTCTAAAGAAGATGATTCGTTCGATTTCGCCTACCTGACGGACATCCACGTCCAGCCCGAGCTCGGCGCCCCCGAAGGCTTCCGCCAATGCCTACGCGCGGTTAATGACCTGGCCACTCCAGCCGACTTCGTCCTGACAGGCGGCGACCTCATCTTCGACGCGCTCGATGTCGGCATGGACCGCATCCGCGAGCAGTGGAAGGTGTTTGACGAATGCAGCAAGGAACTCGCCCTCCCCGTCCATCATACGATCGGCAATCATGACGTCGTGGGCTGGTCCGCGAAATCCCTCGTGAAGCCGACCGACCAGGATTACGGCAAAAAACTCTTCGCCGAGCGTTTCGGTCTCGCACGCACCTACCGTAGCTTCGACCACAAGGGTTGGCACTTCATCATTCTGGATTCAATCGGCCAGAACAAGGAGACGCTCGATTACGAAGGCTGGATCGATGACGCGCAACTCGACTGGCTCAAGAAAGACCTCGCCACGACCGGTCGCACGAAGCCGATCATCATGGTCTCGCACATCCCCTTCTACACCACCTGGCACCAGGTACTGAAGGGCCCCGACCAACACCTCGACGGCAAAGCCATCGTCCGCAACCTGCACACATTCCGGAAGCTGTTCGACGATTATAATATCCAGCTCGTGCTCAGCGGACACGGACACGTCGTCGAACGCATCGAAATCGGCAAGGTCACCTACCTGCAAGGCGGCGCGGTCTGCGGCATGTGGTGGAAAGGCCCGGTCTTCGGCAAACCCGAAGGCTTCGGCACGGTCACCTGCCGGCGCGACGGCACGTGGTCATGGAAGTACCGCGACTACGGCTGGAAAGCCCGCCAGTAAGCGCGTCAGCCTTCGAAGAAATTCCAAGCGACCGCGCTTTCGGCCAGCAGCCACGCGGCGGCCAAGGCCAGCACGAGCAGAATCCACTTACGGTAACGAGCCCAGACTCCCGGGGTCTCGGTCGCATGATCCAGACCGCGACGCGAGCTCAGCAGCAGTTTTAGCCGCGCATGCCAGGCCAGCTTGGTCTCGTCGGAAAGGTCCCGATGCGCATACGCGTTCACCCGGTAATCGGGCTTACGGAACAGCTTGGCAATGCGACTCAGCACATCTCCTGCATACACCCTTTACCCACGCTTTACAAGCGGAGCGTCTCTGAGTAAGCCCAAAGGCGTGAAGTCCACCACCCGGTCCCTCCGCGCCCTCAAAGGCGTCCGGCCCATCGTCTGCCTGACCGCCTACGATGTGAGCACGGCCCGCATCGCGGACGCCGGCGGCGCCGACCTCGTTCTCGTCGGCGACTCCCTCGGCAATGCGGTCCTCGGACTTCCTGACACGGTGGGTGTCACGTTGGACATGATGATCCACCACTCCGCCGCCGTCGCGCGGGCCAAGACGGAAGCCCTCGTGGTGGGCGACCTGCCCTTCGGACTAGCCCACGACAGCTTCCCCAAACTCCTCGGCTACTGCCGTCGCTTCCTCCAGGAAGGCGGCGTCAAGGCCGTGAAGATCGAAGGCGGCGCCTCCCTCGCTCCGGCCATCGCCCGACTCGTCGACGCCGGCATCCCAGTCATGGGCCACGTCGGCATGCTCCCACAACGCGTCCACTCCGCCGGCTATCGTCGTCGCGGCCTGACGCCCGAGGACCAAAAAAAGGTCCTGATCGACGCCCAAGCCATCGCCGCCGCCGGGGCGTTCGCGATCGTGGTCGAATGCGTCGACGAGAAATTCATGCCGACGATCACCGAAGCGGTCTCCGTGCCGACGATTGGTATCGGCTCCGGCCGCGGCTGCGATGGCCAGATCCTCGTCATCCATGACCTCCTCGGGCTCACGCCCGAGCCTCCGCCCTTCGCTCGCCCCGAAGCCAACCTGCACCGTGACGCGGTCGCGGCCGTCCGCCGCTGGGCCGCCAAGGTGCGCACCAAGAAATCCAAATGAACTGCGTCATCTTCGGAGCCGGCGGATGGGGTACAGCCATGGCCATCCACCTCGCCCGCCAAGGCCAGACCGTCACGCTCGTCCCGCGCCGCACCGAACAGGCCCTCGCGCTCGCCACCACGCGCGAGAATAAAGATTACCTCCCGGGACACCGGCTCGACGACTCCATCCAGATTGGCCTCGAGCCCTTGCCCGCATTGATGGATGCGGACTTGGTCTTCCTGGCCTGCCCTTCCAAAGGCCTGCCGGAACTCCTTAAGACGATCGGCCCCGCCGTCCGCACCTCTGGTGCCAAGATGGCGATTTCACTCTGCAAAGGCCTCGACCTCTCCACGCTGCGTCGTCCTTCCGAACTAATGGCTGAAGCCTTCGGTTCGGTTCCCGTCGGCACGCTCAGCGGTCCGAGCAACGCCGACGAAGTCGCGCGCGGCCTGCCGACGGCATTGGTTCTCGCCTCGGTCGCCGACGGCGAACTCCTCAAAGACGTCCAAGCCGCGGTCAGCGGCCCGACGCTGCGCGCCTACACTTCGACCGACCTCGTCGGCGTCGAAATCGGCGGCACACTTAAGAACGTCTACGCCTTGGGCGCCGGCCTCTGCGACGGACTCGGTCTAGGTTCGAACGCCAAAGCCGCCATGCTCACGCGCTCCCTGCAGGAGATGGCCCGCCTTGGCGAAGCCCTGGGCTCTCGTCCGGAAACCTTCCTCGGTCTAGGTGGCGTCGGCGACCTGATGGCCACCGCGCACGGCTCTTGGAGCCGCAATCGTTCGCTCGGCGAACAGCTCGCCAAAGATCCGCAAGGCACGCTCGCCGCCCTGGCCTCCCGCAAGGAAGCTGTCGAAGGCCACCGCGCCGCCGAAGCGTTATCCAAGCTGGCGACCAGCCGTGGCCTCGATGCTCCGATCCTTTTCTGCCTGCACGCCATTCTCTATAAGGGCCTCGACCCGCGCGCGGGCGTCGTCGCACTGATGACGCGCGACCTCCGTTCGGAGGCATGAGCACCCAGGACGTCGAGTCACGTCCGTCGCGTATCGCCGGCCTCGGACTCTTCGCCAAACGGGACTTCACGCCGGGTGAACGAATTTCACCCTACTCGGGCACGACGACCGAGCAGGCTCCCACGGAAGCCTCTTCCGACGGCAAGGTCTACGCCCTGGAAATTTCCCCAGGACGATGGCTGGACGGCTCCGCCGCAGACAACCCCTCGCGCCACGCCAATCATGCCTGCCAACCCAATGCCGAACTCATCTGGCACGACCAAGAATCGGCAGCCTGGCTGACCGCCCTTGAAACGATCGCCGCCGGCGAGGAAATTACCTTCGACTATGGCTTTTCATTGGCCGAAAGCCTCTTTCACCCCTGTGCATGCCGGGCCCCGGACTGCGTCGGCAGGATTATC
>CAINSX010000245.1 GCA_903853185.1 uncultured Opitutia bacterium | reverse complement strand
TTCGTGTCTTCGTGGTAAAAAAACGGTGCCCAACCCAACCACCGATGCCGGCTGAGGGCACGCATTTATTACCACAAAGACACGAAGGTCACGAAGCGGGTCCAGGCCGGCCGGCGCCCCTGCCGGCAAAGCCGAGCGGGGGAGGGGGGCCGAGGCAACGGGACGGGCGGGCGGGTGCGGTCTCCCAGGGGCATCTTGGACCCGCGGCGACGATCGCGCACCGCCGGTGTATCGACAGATGCGGTGACATGTGGGGGCTCGGCATGGTATCGCGACGAAGCCTGCCGCGTCCCGGGGGGCTGGCTCGGTTGCCGTGTGTCTCCGCCCCACCACCCAACCCTTCCCACAATCCCCCCATCCTGGCACCCTCCCACCAACGACACGGGGACACGACCATGAATTTCGACTTCTCCGACGACCTGAAGCAACTGCGCGACCAGGCCCGCCGCTTCGTCGAGCTCAGCCACACGCCGGGCGGATTGCTGGGTGGTATCACCAGGCTCGGCTGCGAACTCGAGGGCGGTCGTAGGCTTGCGACCGCGGCGGCGCCACTCATTCAGCACGAGGTTGTGGGCGATATGGATGAGATAGGTGCTCAGTTTTGCCTCCGGGCGCCAGCGGGAAGCCGCACGGTGGAGTCGAATGAAGACCTCCATCGCGAGCTCCTCCGCGGTGGCTTGCGAACCCACCTCACCACGCAGGTAGCCGACTAAGCGCGCATGGTGGCGATGGACGAGCACCCGGAGCGCGTCGTCGTCGCCTTCGGCGACCAACGCCATCAACCGCTTGTCGTCCTCGTCATCGGGGAGCGTGGGCTCTTCCTGGGACATCTCTGTGATATAACTCCGGAAAAGGGGTGAAGTTACGCCGTGCGAGGGCGCAGGGCGAAGGCGCGCAGGGTGCGCAGTAGGAATTGCTCGAAGGCGGCCACGACCTGGTAGTTCAACTCCATGCGGCGACGGGCGTCCTCAAGGTAGCTGACGGACAGCGCGACCTGCTCGGCACAACCGGGGTTGGTCCGGCCGATCAGCCGGAGCTTCTCCTCGACCGAGACGAGCATGCGGGCACGGATTCCACGGCTGATGGTCGCCTCATGGGCCTTCTCCACGTCATCCTTGTCGTCATCGGAAGGTGGGGGTGGCGGCGCGGCCTTCAGGGCTTCTTCGACGAAGAGGGCCAGCAGGACCTCGAAGCGCGCACACAGGGCGTAGAGCGGGATGAAGACCTCCGAGACGCGGGCGGTCGGCGAAGCCGGACCTTTGACCATGCGCGTGAGTAATTTATCCATCTCGCGCAACCAGTCGGCCCAGGAAGCGTCCGCGAGCATCGGCGCCTCGCCGGCGATATGGAACCGCATGCAACGGCTGATGACCGTCGGAAGCACCGAATAGTAGTTCGCTGTCTGCAGCACCACGAGCGTCCCGCGAGGCGGCTCCTCCAAGGTCTTCAGGAGGCAGTTCGCGGCCGTAGCATTGAGCCGGTCAGGCTCGTGAATGAGGACAACGCGCCTTTCGGAGACCGAGGTGAGATTGAGGGAGGCGACTACCTGCTGCGCATACTCGACCTTGATGGTGCGCGAAAGCCCAGACGGACGCAGCACGCGGCAATCCGGATCAGCAATCGGATCCGCCACGCCGAGATGCAGCGCGGCGAGGTGTTCGGCGGCCCGGGCGAGCACGGAAGCATCGGCGCCGGTAAGCAATACGGCATGCGGCATGCGGCCCTCGGCACGGGCACGCGCGAGTACCTTCAGGACCGGCAGGTCCAAAAGGTCAGCGGAAGCGGCGGGCGATTTCATGCCAAATCTCCTCTTCGACGGCTTCGGGCGGGCGGGCGGCGTCGACCACGAAGAAGCGCGCGGACTCCTCCTTGACGAGTGCGTGATAAAGGTCGCGGACCTGGCGGTGGAAATCGGCGCTGAGGACCTCGAACCGGTCGGGTTGACCTTGGTCGCGGACGGAGGCGCGACCAAGCCCACGGGAAGGATCAAGGTCGAGCAGGATGGTCAGGTCCGGGCGGACGGTGCCGCAGGCGAGGCGATTAGCCGATTCGATGAGCGTGCGATCGAGGCCCCGGCCACCCGACTGGTAGGCGACCGTGGAGTCGATGAAACGATCGCAGAGGACGACCTGACCGGCAGCCAAGGCCGGCGCAATGACATCGGCGACAAGCTGTGCACGGCAGGCCGCAAACAAGAGGGCCTCGGCGGCTGGCTGGATAGCCGAGCCAGGCTGTTTGAGGACGTCCCGCATCTTCTCGCCAAAAGGGGTCCCGCCGGGTTCACGCAGGCTCAGCACGGCCTCGCCGGAGGCGCGGAGACGTCCCGCCAGGCGGGACAGCTGCGTGGATTTACCCGCGCCCTCCCCTCCTTCGAACGTGATGAATTTACCGGCGATCGACATGCGCGACCAAGATGCCCGACGCGGCGGTCAAAGCGAGCGGAGAAACCCGCTGCGAATAAAAAGGCCCGGCATCAGCCGGGCCTTTTTCGGGAGACGCCGGACGGCGCTCAGACACCCGTCGGAGTCGGATTAACCTGCTTCTGCTCAACGGTGCGGTCGACGTTATCCGTGATCTTTTTGAGCGTGGCGTCGAGGGTCTCGCTGCCTCCGGTCGTGGTGTTCATCGGAGCGCCGGGGGCGCCGGTCTTATCCTCCTTGGCTACCGTATCAGTCACCTGGGAGCCTGAAATCACGGTGCCAAAACTCTTGTTGGGGGCTCCGCCGATGCCACCTGCGAAGATCTCTGCACGGGTTGGCATCGTCTGGGCCATCGCATTGACGGTGGTGGAGACCTCAACCGGCAGCGTGGAATTAGCACCCAGCAATGCGGCGATCGCCGCCATATCTTCGGTCGGGATCGGGTAGACAAAAATCAGTACCGGCTTGGAAAGCAGGGCGAGCGTGGCGGCGGAAGGAGCCGCGGCCTTCGGCTCGCCCGGAGCCTTGGCAAGGCTGTTGATGAGGGCGGCAGAGGCGACGGCGCTGGAGATCTGCATGCCTGGCTCGACGGTGACGGGGCCGGCAGCGGAGCTATAGACGGTGGTCTCGACGGAACCGCGGACGCAATCGACGACGATGTGGCCGATACCGTCGGGACCGACGCGATACTCGACGGTGAAGATCGTGCCGCGGATGCGGAC
>CAINSX010000244.1 GCA_903853185.1 uncultured Opitutia bacterium | reverse complement strand
GTTGAGGCGGCGCTTGTCGAAGACGGCGCCCATCTCGGCGAGGGAGGCCTTGGCCTTGTCGGGGTGCTGGTGCACCGCGAGGGCGCCGAACTGCGCGAAGGTGGTGGCGTTGGACGAGATCTGGCTCTGGAGGTCGGCGACGGCGGCGACGAGCGACTTGTCGGAGGCGACCAAGGTGCCGAGGCGCCAGCCGGTCATGGAGTAGCTCTTGGCGTAGCCGGAGACGGTGATGGTCAAGCGGGCGGCTTCAGGCGAGAAGGTCGCCGGGCTGCAGGTGGTCTGGCCGTCATAGACGAGGTTCTCGTAGATCTCGTCGGACATGATCCAAACGTTGGCCTTCACGCAGATGGCCACGAGGGCTTCGAGCTCGGCGCGGGAGTAGACGGCGCCGGTCGGGTTGGACGGGCTGTTGATGATGACCATGCGCGTCTTCGGGGTGAGCGCGGCGGTCAGCTGGGCCGGGGTGATTTTGAAACCGGTGACGTCCTCGGCGTTGACGACGACGGGCGTACCGCCGGCGAGCTTCACCATTTCAGGGTAGCTCACCCAATACGGGGCCGGGATGATGACTTCGTCGCCGGCGCTGATCGTGGCGAGGATGGCGAGGTAGCAGGACATCTTGCCGCCCGGGGAGACGACGACGTTGGCGTCGGCGATGCCGGTGAAACCGCGACGGGTGTAGTCCTCGGCGATGGCCTTGCGGAGGGCGGGGATGCCCGGCGTGGGGGCATACTTCGTCTGGCCGTCGGCCAGGGCCTTGGCGCAGGCGTCCTTGACGAACTGCGGGGTGTCGAAGTCAGGCTCGCCGACTCCGAAGCCGACGACGTCCTTGCCGGCGGCCTTGAGGGCCTTCGCCTTGGCATCGACGGCGAGGGTCGGTGAAGGGGCGACGTTACGGGCCCAGGAGGAGAGAGCGGGATTCGACATGGCGTGGAGCCCCCACGCAAAGGACTCCCAGCGGATTGGCAAGACTGACCGATTAGGGGCAGGGGTAGGGATAGGGGTCGGGGTAGGAATAACCCAACACCACAAGCGTAGCGTCCGAGACCCTGCTGACATGATTTCAAACCATCCCTACCCCTGCCCCAACCCCTACCCCTGGCGAGCCCTGCTCGCCTCTCAGATATCGATGGCGTCGTCCTTGGCCTTCTGGGCGTTGGCCTTGGCTTCATTAGCCCGGCGCAGCGGCTTGAGCTGATCGATACCGACAGCGGAAGATATCATCCAGGAGGTGATGGAAATGGTCAAAGTCGCCATGGCCCAATTGGTAAGGTGCAGGTCAGATACCAACTCCTTAGTGAGGTAGAGGATGGCGCCGTTGGTCAAGAAAAGCACCAGATAGGCACCCAAGCCGAGGGTGAGGATGAGGATCGGGATCGAGACAATCATGAAGATCGCCAGGAGGAATGGACGCAGGAAGGAATTGAAGAGTCCAAGCACGACCGCGACGACAGCCAAGGTGACTCCATCGGCGTAGGTTAGGAAATGGAACCGTTGAGCCAAGAAGACCCCTAAGGCAAGGGAGGCCCATTCGAGGACCAAGACTCCGAGACGACGTGCGACTTCCATTCCCGCATCATACCACAGGAAAGCCCCCCGACAAGGGAGACTTTCCTGTGAAAGGCTTAGCGGGTGTGACGGACGTCCTCGCCGGAGAGCAGGAAGATGACCTGTTCGGCGATGTTCTTAGAGTGGTCGCCGATACGCTCGAGGGCCTTGGAGATGAAGATCAGCTCGACGTGGGAGGCGGACACCTTGGTGGAATCGCCGGCCTTACCGAAGAGCTCCTCGTAGTTCCTACGATTGAGGGCATCGATCTCGGCGTCGCGCTCCAACACCAGGCGTGCCTTGGCGATGTCTCCCTCGATGAAGCTGTCCAGAGCGAGGCGGAGGACTTCGCAGGCGATGATGCCTTCGGTCGGCACGTGCAGGAGGTTCTTGAGCGGACCGCGCTCGGAGATGACCATCGCGCGCTTAGCGATGACCGAAGCCTCGTCGGCGATACGTTCGATGTCATGGCCGATGTCGCGGGCGGCGAGCAGCAGGCGGACGTCGCTGCCCATCGGGCCGAAGAGCGTCAGGTAGCGCATGATTTCGCGGTCGACGCGCTTCTCGAGCTCGTCGACTCGGTCATCCATGCCGCGCACCTGCAGGGCCAGCGAGTCGTCACCGGTCTCGACGGCACGGAGCACCAGTCGGGTCATGTCGAGCGAACGCTCGCCCATCAGGATCAGGTCGTCCCGGAGTTGGCGGAGTTCGTCGTGGAAGAAGCGTTGCATAGTCGTTTTTGTTAAAGGATCAACCGAAGCGGCCCGAGATGTAGGCCTCGGTCTGGGCCTGCGACGGGTTCATGAAGATCTTCTCGGTGGTATCGTATTCGATCTGCTTGCCGAGATAGAAGAAGGCGGTGCGGTCCGACACACGGGCCGCCTGCTGCATCGAGTGCGTGACGATGACGATCGTGAACTGGTCCTTCAGCTCGTGGATGAGCTCCTCGATCTTGCCGGTGGCGATCGGGTCGAGGGCCGAGCAAGGCTCGTCCATCAGCAGGATCTCGGGCCGGTTGGCGATGGCGCGGGCGATGCAAAGGCGCTGCATCTGGCCGCCGGAGAGCCCGAGGGCGCTGTCATCGAGGCGGTCTTTCACCTCGTCCCAGAGGGCGGCTTTGCGGAGCGAGGTCTCGCAGGCCTCCTCGAGGACGGCACGATCCCGGACGCCGACCACGCGCAGGGCGTAGACAACGTTCTCGAAGATGGATTTCGGGAAGGGGTTGGACTTCTGGAAGACCATGCCGACGCGGCGGCGGAGCGAGATGACCTCCAGGCCTGGGTCGTAGATCGAACGGCCATTGATGGTGATGTCACCCTCATGATGGACGCCGTCCACGAGGTCGTTCATGCGGTTCAGGTTGCGCAGGAGCGTGGACTTGCCGCAGCCCGACGGACCGATGAAGGCGACCACCTGGCGTTCCGGGATGTCGAGCGAGATGGCGTCGAGGGCCTTCTTCTGGCCATACCAGAAACCGTAGTCGCGGATACTGATGTAGTCCTTGCGACCTTCGCGCTCGGTGGCGGGGCGGACCTTGATGCGGGATGAAGAAGGAGGGTTCATGATCTGGGGCATGACTGGTTATGTTTTTAGAAGGAAGCTCCCTTGAAGCGAGCGCGGAGGCGGTTGCGGATCCAGATCGCGCCGATGTTCAGGCAGACGACGAGGACGATCAGGAGCAGCGTGGTGGCGAAGACCATCGGACGGGCGGCGTCGGAGTCCGGCGACTGGAAGCCGAGGTCATACACGTGGAAGCCCAGGTGCATGAACTTGCGGTCCATATGCAGGAAGGGGGCGGAACCGTCGAAAGGCAGCGTCGGGGCGAGCTTGACCACGCCGACGAGCATCAGCGGAGCGACCTCCCCTGCCCCACGGGCCATGGCGAGGATGACGCCGGTCAGGATGCCCGGGGCGGACGCCGGCAGGAGGATGTCACGGATCGTCTGCCACTTCGAAGCTCCCGTAGCCAAGGAAGCCTCACGCATGCCGCGCGGGACCGCCGCGAGGGCTTCTTCGGTTGCGACGATGACCACCGGCAGCGTCATCAGGGCGAGTGTCAGCGAACACCAGAGCAGGCCACCCGTACCGAAGACCGGCGTATTGTTGTTATACTTCAGCTGGTCGGCGAAGAAGAGCTGGTCGATGGAACCGCCCAGCACGTAGACGAAGAAGCCGAGACCGAAGACGCCGAAGACGATGGAGGGGACGCCGGCGAGGTTGTTGACGCTGATACGCACGATCCGCAGGACAGCGCCCTGCTGTGCGTATTCGCGGAGATAGATGGCCGTGATGACGCCGAAGGGTGTGACCAGCAGGCTCATGAACACCGTCATGACCAGCGTACCGAAGATCGCAGGCATCAGGCCGCCTTCGGTGTTAGCCTCGCGGGGTTCGTCAAAGACGAACTCACCGAGACGGGAGAAGAAGAGCTTCACCCGACCCCAGGTATCAAGGCGATTGGGGAACCAGGCGCGGATGACCTGGGTGAGCGGGACGACGACTTCGCGATTCGAAGCGTCTTTGGAGATGAGCGAAGCGACTGCGCCGCCCTCGACGACCTTCTTGGCTTCGGCCTGCAAGGTGGCGAAACGTTCTTCGAGTCCGGCGATCTGGCGTCGGCGGGCTTCGACTTCGTCCGCCAGCTTCAGGTCTTCGGCCCGGCGCAGGGCCACGCGGGCCTTGTCCATCTCGCCGTTCACGTCGCCGATGCGATGGCGGGTGATCTCGATCAACTTTTCGCGGACCACTGCGGCGGCGGCGACTTCGGCCTGGAAAGCGTCTTCGAAGCCCGCGTCCGTCGCGGCGATGACCTTGCCGTCGGACTTACGTAGGGATTGCGGGCGGACGAAGGCCGGGCCGTTCTCGACGCGCTCAAGGCCGAGGACATCGGCGGGGAAACTCTCGGACTTGATCTTGGCTTCGTCGACCCAGAGGTAGGAATTTCCGTTCAGTTCACGCAGACCGACCTGATACTGAAGCTCATAGCGTGGTTTATCGGCAGGAGAACCGGCACGGACGCGACGTTGTGCCAACTGACCGATGAGGGTGCGGCCGTCATCGACCTGGGCGACCGGCACCTGAGGCGCCCAGAAGACCGTGATGCCGTTTACGATGACCAAGGAAAGCAGGCCGATGACCATGCCCAAGCCGATGATGAGGCCGAGGCCCGTGAACCAGACAAAGGCTTCACCGCGAGGCGTGCTGCTATCAGTAGAGGAGGCCATGGTCAGACGACTTTATAGCGCTCACGCAGGCGCTGGCGGAGGACTTCCGCGAGGGTGTTGATCACGAAGGTGAGCAGGAAGAGGCAGCAGGCGCCAAGGAAGAGCGCGCGGTAATGGGTATGGCCGGCGGCGGCTTCGGGCAGCTCGACGGCGATATTGGCCGAGAGCGTACGCATGCCACTGAAAGGATTGGACTCCATCACCGCGGTATTACCCGTGGCCATCACGACGATCATCGTCTCACCGATCGCGCGACCGAAGCCGATCATGACACCCGAGACGATGCCCGAGATGGCGGTCGGCACCACCACGCTCCAGACCGTCTGCCAGCGGCTGGCGCCGAGGGCGAGGGAGCCGGAGACCAAGGAGTTCGGCACGTTGGAAAGCGCGTCTTCAGCGATCGTGAAGACGATCGGGATGACCGCGAAACCCATCACGAAGCCGACGACGAGCGAGTTACGCGAATCGTAGGTCGCACCGGTCGTCTGGCGCCACCACTCACGGAAGTCGGCGATCGGCAGGCCGCTCGCGGTATCCTTGACGGTGAAGAAAGCGGCCTCGACGGCGGGTCCGGACTTCCAAGCGGCGAAGGCGCAAAGGGCGAGGAACGGCAGCAACCAGAGGAATTCCAT
>CAINSX010000243.1 GCA_903853185.1 uncultured Opitutia bacterium | reverse complement strand
CTTCATGCGGTGAGCCTTTCGAGGATACCCAGCGCGGCGAGACGAGCTTTCACGAATTCGACCGGCAGGCCCATGATCGTCGAGATGGGCTGCTGGAAATCGGCGATGATGATCTCCTTGCCCTGCTGGATGCCGTAAGCGCCGGCTTTGTCCAAGGTGTTCACCAAAGCCTGATAGCGCGTGATGTCGTCTTCGGAGAGCGCCCGAAAGCGCACCCAGGCCGTGACGTCGTGCGACTCGTCGATGCCCAAGGAGGGACAGAGCAGGCAAACGCCCGTGTGCACGGTGTGTTCGCGGCCGGAGAGACTGCGGAGCATCGCACGGGATTCGGCGAGGTCGACCGGCTTGTTAAGGGCGCGGTCGCCGAGCGCCACCGTGGTGTCGGAGCCGAGCACGATCGCCTCGGGATGCAGACGGGAGACCGCCGCGGCCTTCAGTCGGGCGTTGTGCAGGACCATCTTGGCGGGGTCGGTCGTCGGATCCTCGTGCTCCGTCACCGCGGCCACCACGACGCGATGGGGAATGCCCGCTTCACGGAGCAGTTCCGTGCGCCGGGGCGAAGCGGAGGCGAGGATGAGCGTGAGCGGAGACGACACCCTGACAATGGAGCGGAATAATCCGAATAAGACAACCGCAACAGCCGATGCCGCTTTCTGTCGTTTACTCCGTCCGCCCCGGACCTACCCCTATTCCACCCCTCCCCTTCGCCATGCGCTCCGCCCTTTTACTACTGCTCCTCATGCTTAGTCCGATGCTGACTGCGGACGAAAGCGCCCGCCGCTTCCTGAACAAGCCCGACAGCTGGTTCGCCTCCGCCGAAGCGAAGAAGGTCGCCACCATCATCCTGAGTTTCCAATGCGACGCCGGCGGCTGGCCGAAGAACACCGACACCATCAGCAAGGCCTATGAGGGCGACCGCACCCTGCTCGTCCCGACTTTCGACAACAAGGCCACCGTCGACGAACTCCGCTACATGGCGCGCATGTTCAACGCCACCCAGGACGCAACCTACCGCCAGTCGTTCGACCGTGGACTGGGCTACGTGCTCACGGCGCAATACCCGAACGGCGGCTGGCCGCAGTTCTACCCATTGCGCAAAGGCTACTGGGATCACATCACCTTCAATGACGACGCCATGGTGCGCGTGCTGCGTCTCGTACGCGAAGTCGCCACCGAGAAGACCTACGCATTCCTCGACACCAAGACGCACGAAGCCTGCCAGAAGGCTTTCGATCTCGGCATCGCGTGCATCCTCAAGTGCCAGATTATCGTCGACGGTAAGCCCGCCCTCTGGTGCGCCCAGCACGACGAGAAGACCTTCGCTCCGGCCAAGGCCCGCAAATATGAACTCCCTTCCTTTAGCGGCTTCGAATCCGTCGGCATCGTCCGCCTGCTCATGAGTTTGGAGAAGCCGACACCTGAAATCCGCGCCTCCATCGAAGGTGCCATCGCCTGGTTCGAGGTGCATAAGGTCGTCGGCCAGCGCATCGACAAAGTGACGGATAAAGACGGCAAGCCCAACCTCGTCATGGTGCCGGACCCGAAGGCCCCCACCCTGTGGGCTCGCTTCTACGACCTCAAGACCGGCGCCCCTTTTGTCTGCGATCGGGACGGCATCCCCAAGCCCCAGCTGGCGGACATCGGCTCCGAACGCCGCAACGGCTACAGTTGGTTCGGCGAATACGCTCGTGACCTACTCGCCAAGGATTATCCCAAGTGGAAACAATCACACCGATGAACGAAGCGATGCGCCGACCCCTCTTCATCATCGCTGGCTCGATTCTGCTCCTCGCAGGGGCCTTCATCGCCCACAAGGCCATCGGAAGCTTAGACCGGGAGGTAAAATTATCTCATTACGCCAACGTCCCCGCCGCACGCCAGTCCGGCATCATCGAACGCGGATGGGTGCCCGAGCTCCTTCCCGCCGGCAGCAAAGACATCACGGAGATCCATAACCTTGATACCAATACCGGTACGGGGACGTTCCGATTCCCTTCCGCCGACCTCGACACCTTCAAGGCGCAGGCCCGCCAGCTGGCCGGGGCGGAAGTGAAGGAAGTCAGCGCCATCACCTACGTCGTTTATGCCCGAGACCGCAGCCGTTTCGAGCTGGTCCTGACCCCCGACCCCCAGAAGGCGGACGTCATGGTCGGAGTCTGGGGTATGAAGCCTACCCGCTGAGTTCAGGGGAACCTTCGGCATCGGCTTGCAGTCATAGAGCACGCTGGTCTTATAAAAGGTCCGCCCCCGATGTCTTCGCGACTGTCCGCCCCCTTTGCTCTCTTGCTCACGGCCCTTGCCGTCGGGTCCCAGACCGCATGGGCCGGAGACGACGCCCAGGCGGAGAAGGCCGTCGCCCTCCTGGACTCCCGTTGCTTCAAGTGCCACAGCCATGCCTCAGGCAAGAACAAGGGCGGATTGGTCATGGACAGCCTGGCCGGACTTACCACCGGCGGCGACGGCGGCGCGGCCCTCCTTCCCGGCGACCCGGCCAAGAGCCTCTTCCTTCAGAACATCCTCGAGACCGACCCGGAGAAGATGATGCCGCCTAAAGGCGATCGTCTGACGAAGGACGAAGTCACTCTCCTCCAAGACTGGGTTAAATCCGGTGCGACCTGGCCGAAGAGCCGCACCAAGGCGCCCGTCGCCGGCCGCTATCTCCCCGGCACCATCGGCGCTAAGGAAAAAGGCTGGTGGGCCTACCAAGCCGTCAAGCCCCCCGAACTTCCCGCCGGCAAGTCCGCCCATCCGATCGATCGCTTCATCGACGCGCGACTTGCCAAGGAAGGCCTGACGCCCTCCGCCGAAGCCGACCGGACCGTCCTGATCCGCCGCGTCACGTTTGACGCCACCGGCCTCCCGCCGACGCCTGAAGACGTCGCCGCCTTCGTCAAGTCCGCCGACCCGCTGGCTTACGAGAAACTCGTCGACCGCCTCCTCGCTTCACCTGCCTACGGCCAGCGCATGGCCCGCGCGTGGCTCGACCTCGTGCGCTACGCCGACAGCGACGGCTTCCGCATCGACGATTTCCGCCCGACCGCCTGGCGCTACCGCGACTACGTCATCAAGGCCTACAACGACAACAAGCCGTACGATCGTTTCGTTCAAGAACAGATCGCCGGCGACGAACTCTTCCCAGGCGACCCGCAGGCGCTCACCGCCCTGGGCTACCTCCGTCACTGGATCTACGAATACAACAACCGCGACGCCCGCAGCCAGTGGGAGAACATCCTGAACGACCTCACCGACACCACCGGCGACGTCTTCCTGGGCGCCGGCATGCAGTGTGCCCGTTGCCACGACCATAAGTTCGACCCGATCCTCCAGCGCGACTACTTCGCCCTTCGCAGCTTCTTCACCAACACCCTGCCCGT
>CAINSX010000242.1 GCA_903853185.1 uncultured Opitutia bacterium | reverse complement strand
TTGCCCCCCGGCCCGCCCCCGAAGCCGGTCATGCCCGCCGCCAAGGCGAAGCCGAAACTCGGCAAGGTGATCCTGCAGTACGAACGCGCCGGCCGCGGCGGCAAGGAAGTGACGATCCTGAAGGGGCTTTGGATCGAGTCGCAGGAGATGCGCATGCGCGAGGCGCTACTGAAGGAACTGAAGCGCGCCCTCGGCACTGGCGGCGCCCTCGAGGCCCGCGAGATCGTGCTGCAGGGCGACCGCCGCGAAACGGCGAAGGCCTGGCTGCTGAAGGAAGGTTTCACGACCAACCTCTGAGTCGCAAAACCACTCGCCTCCAGCTCGCTCGTCGGTAGGGTAGGGTCGTGCCCGACCTGCAGCCCAGTCTCATCCGCCTCGATGGCGACTTCGCGCCCCTGCGCCGCGTCGTCGAGTTGCTCCGCGATGCGGGCGGACGCCCGTTCCTCGTCGGCGGTTGCGTGCGCGACGCGCTGATGGAGGTTCCGGTGCTCGACTTCGACATCGAGGTCTACGGCCTGGGCACGCGCCAAGTCGAAGCCGCCCTGCGCAAGGAATTCGGGATCATCACGGTCGGCGCAGCCTTCGGTGTGACGAAGCTCAAGGACTTCCCGATCGATGTCTCGGTGCCCCGCCGTGAGAACCGCACGGGCGCGAAGCACACGGATTTCGACGTGCAGGCCGACCCGACGATGACGCCGAAAGACGCCGCGGAACGCCGCGATTTCACGCTCAACGCGATCATGTGGGACCCATTCACGGGCGAGGTGGTCGACCCGTGGGGCGGTGTGGCCGACCTGAAGGCACGTCGTCTCCGTCATGTCTCGGACAAGTTTGCCGAAGACCCGCTCCGCGTGCTCCGCGCGATGCAGTTCGCCGCGCGTTTCGAATTCTCGGTCGCACCGGAGACGATCGCGCTCTGCGCGTCGCTCTCCCAGGCCGACCTGCCTCCGGAGCGCCTGATGGAAGAGTGGACGAAGCTCCTGCTCCGCGGTCGCAAGCCCTCCGTAGGCCTGAATGTCCTGAAAGACTGCGGCTGGACGAAGTTCTACCCGGAACTCCATGCGATGATCGGCGTGCCGCAGGATCCGGAATGGCATCCTGAGGGCGACGTGTGGAATCACACGCTCGAGTGCCTTGACGCTTACGCCAAGGAGCGCCTCGGCGACCGCGACGAAGATCTCATCATCGGGCTTTCCGTGCTGCTGCACGATATCGGCAAGGCGACCACTACGAAGAAAGAAGATAAGGATAATCGCTGGCACGCTTACGGTCATGAAGAGGAGAGCTTCAACCTCGCCCCGCGTTTCCTCGCCCAGATCACGAACGAGAAGAAGCTCATCGACTCCGTCCTGCCGCTCGTGCGCTGGCACGGCCAGCCGTATTACCTCCACAAGGCCGGCGCCGGTGACGCCGCCGTCCGTCGCCTCGCCAACAAGGTCGTCCGTATCGACCGCCTTTGCCGCGTGGACCTCGCCGATCGTCGTGGTCGTGGCACCGCGAGCATGCACGGTCCGTCCCCGCATGGCGAATGGCTCGCCGAGCGCGCCGCCGCCTTGCAGGTCGCCTCGACCGCGCCCAAGAAGATCGTCCTCGGCCGCCACCTCATCGCCATGGGCCACAAGCCCGCCGGCTGGTTTTCCCAGGTCCTCGACGAGGCCTTCGAAGCCCAGCTCGACGGCGTCTTCGGCGACGAAGCCGGCGGCCTCGCTTGGCTGACGGAACGCATGGCCAAGGGCGTTGTCTAATATTCTTACCATGTCGCAACCTGCCGCCGGTGTCCCGGAACTCCTCGTCGGTCAGCCCGACTGGCACGCTGTGCTGGTCAAGGTGCTCGAGAACTTCGCCTGCGTCACGGGGACGATTCATCGCACCGATTCGTCCACGGGGCTGCTCACGCTCGTCACGCAGCACGGCATCCCGCCGCACGTGTTGCCGATGCTGCTGCCGAAGATCGATAATATCCCGTTCGGCAAGGGCATCGCCGGTTGCGCCGC
>CAINSX010000241.1 GCA_903853185.1 uncultured Opitutia bacterium | reverse complement strand
TCGCCGCCTTGAATTCCCCGACCGTCATCGTCGGTGCGCTCGGCGTCGATCGGGCCCGCCCGTTGGTCGCCGCCGCGGCCAAGGCCGCCGGACGCCTCGTGCTGGTGCGTCCCGACAACGAACGCGCGTGCTCCGTCGAGGAACTCGCCGCGCTCGTGCCGGCCGATTTCCGCGGCGAGGTGCGCCGCGCGTCGGTTGACGAACTCTTCCCGTCGCCGGCGACGTGCGTCGCCGACGGCGAGACGGTCGTGGTGCTCGGGTCGCTTTATCTCGTCGGCGAAGTCCTCGCGCGCCTGCGCGGCCACGGACTCCCCGATGCGTGGCAGGATCGCCTGCCCTCTGCCCGATGACCGACTATTCCTTCGTCCCGCCGAGCAGCACCACGCCGAAGGTCGATCCGGCGGAGCTGCCGAAGTGGCTGATCCAGGAAGACGACGACTACATGGTCTTCGACAAGCCGGGCTGGCTCGTCTGCCACCCGTCGAAGGACGGCCCGTGGTCGTCACTCGTCGGCGCGGTCAAGGAATGGAAGCAGATGGAGGTCTCGCACCTCGTCAGCCGCCTCGACCGCGAGACCAGCGGCGTGATCCTCATCGCCAAGCATTACGAGGCCGCGTCCGCCGCACAGACCGCGATGGAGCGTCGCATGGTTCTTAAGACCTACTACGCACTGCTCAAGGGCGAGCTCAAGGAGCCCGTCATGGTCGACCAGCCGCTCGGGCCGGACGAGACCAGCCAGGTCGTCGTGAAGACCGCCGTGCGCGAAGGCCCCGGCACGCTCCCCGCCGCGACGTTCTTCGAGCCCATGCTCGTCCGCAACGGCTACACCCTCGCCCGCGTGCAGCCGCACACCGGCCGCAAGCACCAGATCCGCGCCCACGCTTTCTGGCTCGGGCTGCCCGTCATCGGCGACAAACTCTACGGCGGCGACGATTCGCTCTACATGGAATTCGTCGCGCACGGCTGGACGCCACGTCTCGCCGCCAAGCTCGAGATGGGTCGCCAGGCATTGCACGCCGCCAAGCTCGAGTTTCGCTTCCCGCCGCGCATCACGAGGACCTTTACCGCGCCCCTCGCGCCGGATATGCGCGCGTTCGTGGTCGCCAAGATGGGCGTGGACGAAGCGCTAGTTGACCAGTTGACCAGTTGACAAGTTGGCAAGGGAGGCAACTGAGAGGCCCGGAGGCCCAGAGGCTCGGTGGACCAGAGAAGCCCCAGCACTCAAAGGGAAACCGGAAACCGGATGATTGGCTTGGGATATTAATTATGCCCGCAGCATCCTTTCCGGTTTCCGGCCCCCCTGGCTTTTCCTCTGCATCTAGGTAGGGACGTGATCACTATCACGTCCGCCTTTAATCCCGACGGATGCGATGTCATCGCATCCCTACCTGATGCAGCTATGTCGTGACGCGGTCCCGACCCTACCCGTGACAGGTGGAAGCGGTTGGCGGTTAGCGGTTGGGAACGCAGATCCCGCCACCCGCCAGTCGAGACGCGTCTCTTCCATTCAGCCCTCGATTCAGCCCTCGATGCAGTCCTCAACTCAGTCCTCCATTCTGTATTACCCATGCGCGAGCGCCGCGGCGTCCACATGCGTCGCGCCGGCTTTGCGTAACGTCATCGCACACGCATGCACTGTCGCGCCGGTGGTGAGGACATCGTCGATGACGACATAGCGCGTGTGCGGGTCGACGGTCATCCCCTCGGCGACGACGAAGGCCCCGGCGACGTTCTTCCGGC
>CAINSX010000240.1 GCA_903853185.1 uncultured Opitutia bacterium | reverse complement strand
CCGCCAGCAGATTGCCCGTGGTCCGACCGTGGCGCTCCAGGAACGCCTCGACCTCCGCGCGACTGAAGTCATCTTTCACAGGGATCACCGCGTCTTCCACCAGGTTCCGGATCGTCACTTCGGAGTACTTCGACGGCTTGTTAGGCGCCTGCATGATCTCGGCGGCCGAACGCGGTTTGATCGCGGAGGCGGGCTTCGTCGTAACTTGGGTAGGCTTACGCGCTGCTTCCTCCTTCTTGTTCCTCACGAGCCAAACGCCCACGGCGAGAAAACCGAGGACGATGGCAGTCAGCACGGAACGACGAAGGGGCATCGCATATCATAGGTTAGGCTTCCCGGGCGTGAGGGCAAGCGGGCTTGCGAGAATCAACCTTAGGTGATGTGCCTAGAAAGCACCAGTGGCGCGGGCATGACGTAGTCCTGCCCCTACCCTCGGCCACCTTGCGGCGGCCGCTAGGGCAGCACGCAGTGCTGCCCCACCCTCGATACAGCTATGTCGTGACGCGGTCCCGACCCTACCTGGAGACACACAAAAAAGGCGCCGGAGTGCGGCGCCTGATTCGTCGATGAGCCGGTGGGCTTATTCGAAGTCGTAGATCTTGACGGAATCCCAGTAGGCCTTGCAGTCGGCGATGAAGGCCTGGTGGATCGGGTCGATCTGGTAGGCGTCATGGTCGGCGTGGTTCTTGAAGACGAAGAACTCGGCGAAGTCGTAGGAGGTGTCGATGATCGGGCGCACGGCGTGGGTGCTCGGGATGCCGACGTAGCCGCTATGGATGGACTTGATGGCGAGCAGGCCACGGAGCTTGGTCTCGAACTCGGCGCGCTGGGCGGCGGTGATGTCCTTTTTCAGGTAGAAGAAGACGATGTGGTGGAACATGGGACAGCAAGGTTTGGCCAAGTCCCGACCGAAGGAAACAGCAAAGTGCGCCGGGCAAAGGCGTCCTTGCCTCAGGGCCACCTCGGGACACGCTGGCGCCCTCGCATGCAGTCCCTCGTTCCCCTCTTTCCGGAAGTCACACCCGCCCAGTGGGAGCAGCTGACCGCCATGGCCGCGCTCCACCGCGAATGGAACGAGAAGATCAACCTGGTCTCGCGTAAGGACATCGAGAACCTCGAGCGCCACCACTACGCCCCGTGCGTCGCGGCGGTGAAGTTCCTCAAGCTCATGGACGGCTGCCGCGTCATGGACGTCGGCACCGGCGGCGGCTTCCCCGGCCTCATCCTCGCCGTGCTCTACCCGAAGGCCCGCTTCACGCTCGTCGACTCCGTCGGCAAGAAGATCACGGTCGTCACCGATATCGCCGAGCGCCTCGGCCTCAAGAACGTCGACGTCAAGAACGCCCGCGCCGAGACGATGAACCACGAGCACGATTTCGTCACCGGTCGCGCCGTGGCGGACCTCCGCACGTTCGTCCATAATACCCGCCAGCTCCTCTGCAAGGGCGCGAAGCACTCCCTGCCCAACGGCATCCTCTACTGGCAGGGCGGCGACCCCGCCGAGGAGGCCGCGAAGTCCAACCTGAACCCCGTGTTCAGCTTCGAACTCCGCCCCCTGCTCTGGAACGACGAGAAATTCGAAGGCAAGCGCATCGTCCTCTACCGCAGCCAGGACCTCCTGCGCTGCAAGAAGCCCGACATGCCCGGGATGACGCAATAGTCCCGCCCCGTGCCTTGACCCGTGGACGGCAACCCGCACGGTAAAGGCGATGTCCCGTCAGAGACTCCCCTTGAACCCGGCCGGCGAGCGCCTTGAGGCCCTCCTGCGCCAACGCATCGTCTACCTCGACGGCGCGATGGGCACCATGATCCAGCAGCTCAAACTGCAGGAAGCGGACTACCGCGGCGACCGCTTCAAGGACCACCCCCGCCAGCTCAAGGGCAACAACGACCTTCTGGTTATCACCAAGCCGGCCGTCATCCGCGATATCCACCGCGCCTACCTCGATGCCGGCGCGGACATCCTCGAGACCAATACCTTCAACGGCACGTCCATCGCGATGGAAGACTACGCGATGACGCACCTCGTCCGCGAGTTGAACACCGAGGCGGTCAAGGTCGCCCGCGCAGCCGTCGATGCCTTCAAGGCCGACAATCCGGGCAAGGACGCCTTTGTGGCCGGCGCCATCGGCCCGACGAACAAGACGCTGTCGATGTCCCGCGACGTCAACGATTCCGCCAAGCGCGACGTGACGTTCGTCCAGGTGCGCGACGCCTACCGCGAACAGGTCGATGCCCTGATCGACGCCGGCGCCGACCTCCTCCTCTGCGAGACGGTCTTCGACACGCTCGTCCTCAAGGCCGCCCTCTTCGCGATCGACGAGGCCTTCGAAGCCCGCGGCTTCCGCATTCCGCTGATGATCTCGGGCACGATCACCGACGCCTCCGGCCGTACGCTCACCGGCCAGACGACCGAATCCTTCTGGAACTCCGTCCGCCACGCCCAGCCGATCAGCGTGGGCATGAACTGCGCCCTCGGTGGCGAGCAGATGCGCCCGCATATCGCCGAGCTCTCGAAGAAGGCCGATATCTACGTCTCCTGCTACCCGAACGCCGGCCTGCCTAATCCACTTTCCCCAACGGGCTTCCCTGAAGGCCCGGAAGACACCGCGGCCATCCTGGAGACCTTCGCCCGCGACGGCCTGGTCAACATCGTCGGCGGCTGCTGCGGCACCACGCCCGGCCACATCGCCGCCATCCGCCGCCGCACCGAGAAGTATCCGCCCCGCGTTCCCGGCACCACCCAGGCTGCGCTCAAGCTCTCGGGCCTCGAGCCGCTCAACATCGTCGGCGGCCCCGGCACCTTCGTGAACGTCGGCGAGCGCACCAACGTCGCCGGCTCGAAGATCTTCAAGGGCCACATCGAGAAGGACGACTACCGCTCCGCCCTGCGCGTCGCCAAGCAGCAGATCGAAGCCGGCGCCACGGTCATCGACATCAACTTCGACGCCGGCCTGCTCGACGGCGCCAAGGCGATGACGAAGTTCCTGAACATGGCGGCGACCGAGCCGGACATCGCCAAGGTGCCGTTCATGATCGATTCGTCGAACTTCGACATCATCGAAGCCGGCCTGCGCTGCGTGCAGGGTAAGGCCATCGTGAATTCGATCTCGCTCAAGGACGGCGAGGAGAAGTTCGTCCAGCGGGCTCGCCTCTGCCGCCGCTACGGCGCCGCGATGATCGTCATGGCCTTCGATGAGGTCGGGCAAGCCGCTTCGCTGGCCGACAAGATCCGCATCTGCGAACGGGCCTTCGGTATCCTCACCGAACAGGTCGGCGTCGACCCTCAGGACATCATCTTCGACCCGAATATCCTGACGGTCGGTACGGGCATGAAGGAGCACAACCGCTACGCCCTCGACTTCATCGAGGCTGTCACGGAGATCAAGCGCCGCTGCCCCGGTGTCCGCACCTCGGGCGGCCTCTCCAACGTTTCGTTCGCCTTCGCCGGCAACAACAAGGTTCGCGAAGCCATCCACTCCGTCTTCCTCTACCACGCGGTGAAAGCCGGCCTCGACATGGCCATCGTCAACGCCGGCATGCTCGAGGTCTACAGCGAGATTGACCCGGAACTCCGAGACCTCGTCGAGGACCTCGTCCTCTGCCGTCGCGAAGACGCCACCGATCGCCTGATGGAAGCCGCGCCGCGCTTCGCCGGGACGAAGGCCGAAGGCCCCGACACCTCCAAGAAGAACGAATGGCGTAACCTCGGCGTCGAAAGCCGCCTCGCCCACGCCCTTGTGAAGGGCATCGACGACCACGTCGTCGCCGACACCGAAGAAGCCCGCGTCAAACTGGGCCGTCCTCTGCTCGTCATTGAAGGCCCGCTGATGGACGGCATGCGCGTCGTCGGCCAGCTCTTCGGCGAAGGGAAGATGTTCCTCCCCCAGGTCGTCCGCTCCGCCCGCGTGATGAAGACCGCGGTCGCCCACCTCGAACCATTCATGGCCGCCGAGAAGGTCGGCGGCTCCACCCAGGGCACTTTCCTCATCGCGACCGTCAAGGGCGACGTCCACGACATCGGCAAGAACATCGTCGGCGTCGTGCTCGCCTGTAATAACTACGCCGTCACCGACCTCGGCGTCATGACGCCCACCGAGAAGATCGTGTCCGAGGCCCAGCGCCTGAAGCCCGACTTCATCGGCCTCTCCGGCCTGATCACGCCTTCGCTCGACGAGATGATCACCGTCGCCCAAGAACTGAAGCGGGCGGGTATCAGCACGCCTTTGCTCATCGGCGGCGCGACCACCTCCAAGGAGCACACCGCCATCAAGCTCGCCCAGCATTACGACGGCCCGATGGTCCACGTCGGCGACGCCTCGCTCGTCACTGCGGTCTGCAGCGACCTCCTCAACCCCTCCAAGAGCATCGGCTTCGTCAGCGACCTCAAGGCCACGCAGGCGGAGCTGCGCGAGGCCTACGAGAAGCAGCAGCCCGCCGTGGTCATTCCGCTGGCCGAAGCCCGCCAGCGCCCGCTTATCACGACGGCCCCAGTCCAGCCCGCCCCGCGCAAGCCCGGCGTCACACTCTTCGAACGCATCGACCCCGCCGCAGTGGCCGAGATCATTGACTGGACTCCATTCTTCATCACCTGGTCGCTGAAGGGTGCGTTCCCACAGATCTTCAAGTCGCCCAAGTATGGCAGCGAAGCACGCAAACTCTTCGACGCCGCCCGCGTCGAGCTGGATGAGCTCATCCGCGGTAACCGTGTCCACCTCCGGGGCGCCGCCGGCCTCTGGGCCGCCCGTCGTGTCGGTGACGACGTCGAGGTCTACGGTGACGAAGCCCAGGCTAAGCAGATCGGCCGCTTCCACTTCCTCCGCGACCAGCGTCAGCGCCCGAAGGTGACCACCTGCCGTTCCCTCGCCGACCTCGTCTCCACGCAGAAGGGCGACCACCTCGGCGGCTTTGCCGTCACCGCCGGACAGGAGATCGAAGACTACGCCGCCTCCTTCAAGGCCAAGGACCCCTTCCGCCAGATCCTCGTCCAGGCCCTCGCCGACCGCCTCGCGGAAGGATGCGCCGAGTGGCTGCACCGCGAGGTCCGCAAGGAGCTGTGGGGCTATGCGCCAAACGAAGCCCTCACCGTCGAAGAACTCGTCGATGAGAAATACTCCGGCCGTCGTCCTGCCGCTGGTTATCCCGCCTGCCCCGAGCACACCGAGAAGGCCGAGCTCTGGCGCCTGCTGAATGCCGACCGCCTTGGCTGCACCCTGACCGAGTCGTTCGCCATGAACCCGGCCGCTTCGGTGTCGGGCCTCTACTTCGGCAATCCTCAGTCCATCTACTTCGACGTCGATAATCTCGGCCGCGACCAGGTTGAGGATTACGCCAAGCGCAAGGGTTGGACCGTCGAGCAGGCCGAGAAGTGGCTGCGACCCGTGCTCGGTTACAAGACCTGACCATGGAAGCCCGCGAACGCGAGAAGCTCGTCACGATCGTCGGGGCGGAAGATGCCGCCGCGGTCGAACGTTTCCTCGGCGGTTGCGCCCTGTGCACGTTGGTCGAGGCCGCGGATGGCGCCGACAGCGACTGGCCCGAGTGGGCGCGTGCCGCGGCCGTGCTCCAACGCTGGCTCGAAGCCGCCGGCCGCGACGCCGATGCCGAACGTAAGCTCGGCTACCTCCATTGCACCGTCGAGGCGCAGAAGGTCGTACCGACGGCGATTCGCCCGGTGCTATCGGAGGCGGTCGCGCGGATGCTCAAGGATTACGGGTTTGCGGAGCAGTAAAGCGGCGCGCGGTCGCGCCGCGGGGATCTGCTGGCATGGTGAACGGCTGCGAAGCAGACGCGGTGGCACCGCGTGGGGGATCTGCTGGCACGCTGGCATGCTGCGAAGCAGAGCAATCAATAGGTAGGGGCGCGACGGCGTCGCGTCCGTTCGCCGAGAGACATGCGATTTCGATGAGCCTAGCTAAGGGCCGACGACTTCCCGCCGGCGGATTCGAACGGCGGTGATGGCAATCACCGCCCTACCCAAGGCAGGCGCGTACTTGGCCGCAGAGAACTTGTATAGCATCACGCCGTGGCCGGGGAGGCTGAGCGGCAGGCTATCCTTGGAGGTGTCGAAGGTGGCGGCATCTTTCTGACGCCAGAGATCACGGGCGGTCTGACGTCCGGACAGGCCGAGTTTTGCGAAATCCTTGAACTCGAACTTCACGGGCTCCGCT
>CAINSX010000239.1 GCA_903853185.1 uncultured Opitutia bacterium | reverse complement strand
AGCATGCGCGGGCGCCACCACTTGAAATGTGTCTTCGGGTCAGAAGAGGCCTGGGTGTAAGGCTCGTTCGGGACTTCCCAGCCGCCATCGACAGTCGCATCGGTGAAGCCGAAGGGCTTCTCACGCGTGCTCATGCCTCGGAGGGGCATCTGGCTCGGAATCTGGAACATCGGGGTCTCGGTGACCGGGTCGTAATTACGACCAGCCTCGAGCATGAGGACCTTCACGCCGTTCATGGTGAGCGTGTAGGCGGATTGACCGCCGCCCGCGCCGGAACCGACGACGATCACGTCGTAGATGGGCTGCAGGTCTTTTTCGGTGATGATGGCCATGGGAAGTTCGGAAGAGGTTACTTGGAAGCGCGGAACTGCCAGGCTTCGTCGAAGAAACCGGCGTCGGGAATGGCACCGGGAGCGACGGCATCAGGCGCGACCTTGAGGTCGACCACGGCCCAGTCCGGCAGCTTGGCGACCTGGCGGGCGTTGTTGAGGTAGTCGTATTCGCGATAAGTGAAACTGCTGTTGATCACGACGTACTTCTGCGGGTTCAGGGGGTTCGGATAGACGAGGATCGGCGCATGGTCGGCGGCCGAGTAGGTCTTGCCGTCGACGACGAGTTTATCGGCGGTCCACTGGATCGGCAGCTTGGCGACGATCTTTGCGAGGATCGCGTTGGACGAAGGATCGCCCCAGAGGATAAGGTTATGCTTCGCGATGTCGTCGTCCTTGACCTGGACGTCGTTCTTCGACGGGGCGACGCCGCGGAACTGACGACGCCATTCGAAGGCGGCGCGGTCCATCTCGGACTTTACCCAACCGCCGACCTTGGCGTTGAGGGGCTGGCCGGTCGGGGCGACATAAAGGAACGAGTCCATGAACGCGTCATCAATCGGGCCGGATAGTCCATGGCGCTTATGGGAACCCTTGTCGTCGTATTCGGAAACCTGCGTCCACTCGCCGTTCTTGGCCGCCCGAGAGAAGGTCGCCTTCCAGGAGCGGTCGGAACCGGCCTTGACCGAAGTCAGGACCTTCTGGCCGTCGATGGTCACGGCGGTCGGGGCGAACTGGGATTGCACGGAGTCGCCCGGGGCGAAGTCGAGCGTCAGGCCGGCGACATTGGCCGTCTTGACCTCGATGGCGCGGTCGTCGACCAGCTTGGCGTCGACCTGGGCCTTCTGCCAGTGCGTGACCATCCGGTCTACCTGGACCCAATGCATGCGGTCGTAACGGAGGAAGTAGGTCACGAAGGAGACCTCCTTCGGCGTGCGCACGCGACCGCTGGCGGCGATGGCGGCGAGACGGCGTTCGATCTCGACCATGGAGTCGGGGTGAATCTTGTGGGCGGTCTGCGGTCCGATGATGTGCGTGAGCTCCATGCCGAGCTTGCCCATCTCGCGAGCCATCACGTCGGCGGCCTGCTTCTGCTTGTCGATCTCACCGCTGTAGGCGACCGTCGGGGAGTTGCGGAAGTTGATGGCGACGTCGGAAGTGTTGTACCAAGCCCAGAGAGTCTTCTGCCACGACGGGATTTTCGACACATCCTCGTTCTGGAAAACGTTCAGGAATTCCGGGGTCTCGGAGAAGCCGGCGCCGGGATTGATGCCGCACCAGCGGTCGGTGTAGTGGGCGCCGAACTGCCAGACAGCCGCGCCGCCCATCGAGAAACCGCGGATGAACAGACGGTCGTCGTCAATATTGTAGCTCTTACGGGCGTGGGCGTAGGCCTCCCAGAGGTCGACCTCTCCGGCCATCTTGTTGGCGCAGCAGTAACGACCGTAAAGATGGAGCACCAGACGGTTGTTGGCCGGGATCTGGCCGACGTTGGCACGACGGTCCTTGAGGAACGCGAGTT
>CAINSX010000238.1 GCA_903853185.1 uncultured Opitutia bacterium | reverse complement strand
GATTGAGTAGTTGTTCGGCCAGCGGTTGTAGGCCTGCCAGGTATTGTCGCTGCACTGGAAGAGGAAATCGGCCGGGCGTTCGTCCTTCACGATGAAGGTCACGTAGCTCTGCCAGTAGGGTTCGTCCGCTTGCTCGGGGATTGTCGTCATGCGTCCCAAGTAGACGCCGCTCATCCAGTCGGCGGGGATCGTTAAGGTGTGCGTGGCACTCCAGCGGCATTCATGGATATTCTGTTCGCCTGGCTTCGGCGTCACCTGCGTGGTCGCGGTGAGCGTCGGCAGTTCGAGGACCTTGCGGGCGCCCCGGCCGCCGTAATAGCCGAGACGGAAGAATTCCAAGCGGAATTTCCGTGCCGGATTCGCCGAGACCATGATGTCAATCGTTTCGCCGGCGAGGACGCTCTGCTTGGAACAGTAGCCTTCGATCCAAGGGGAGCGGAAGTTGCCGGCGTCGGCGCGGACTCGCGTGAGCTGCCAGTCGCGGGAACCTTCCTTCGCGTTCTCCTCTGAGACACGGTTGCGGTGTGCCGCCGCTTCACCACGCAGGTTCGCGGCGAGGGCACCGACGCCGGTGGTGAGGAGAAAGCGACGGCGGTCCATGTTATTTCTTTTTAGGTGCGGCGGTCTTCTTGGGCGCCGGCTGGCGTCCAAAGAACCACTTGGCCTCGCCGTTCCAGGCGTGGTCGGTCTCGAGGGTGTTGAGCTTTAGCTGGAAGCCGTGGGCGTTGAAGCGGGCGGAGGTCCAGCCGGTGGCGTTGGTGTTCGCATTGAACACATAGGCGCAGGCGATGGTGCTGATGATGTGGATGCCGTTCTCCAAGGCCTGCGTCCATTCATGGGTGTGACCGTGGATATAGGCCTTCACTTGCGGGCGCTTGGCGATCTCGGGCCAGAAGTCCGCCGTGTCGGCGATACCGCCCTTGTAGTGGCTCGTGTCGCCGCCGACCTGTGGGTTGTGGTGGCCGACGATCACGACCTGCTTGGTCGGGACTTCGTCGATCTTGGCGAGAATCCAGGCGATCTGCTCCGCCCCCAGCTTGCCGCCCGGGCCAGGGGTCTGGTCGAGGGTGTCGAGCAGGATGAGCCGGGTGGAGGGAAGGTCGATGAGGCTGTTGTGGCGGTGCTCCTTGAGGGAGGACGCGCTCTTCATCTCCGGGAAGGCCGCCATGAAGATGTCGCGGACATCGTGGTTACCGAGCGTGAGATGGACGGGGATGCCGGCGTCGCGTAGCGGAGCGATGAGCTCGCGGACCACGGCATAGTCGGCCGCGGTGCCGATCGCGAGGGCGAGGTCGCCGTTGATGATGACCGCGGCGGGCTTCTTCGCGAGGGCGAGGATCTGCTTCACCGCGGAGCGGAGGTGCTCACCGTCGGCCTTGGCGTTCGCGGGGATCTTCTCTTCGGGAATGCCGGTCAGGTGGATGTCATTGATGATGACGATTTCGTCGCCGCCCGAGGTGTTGAGCGCGGCCCATCCGCGGAGCGGGAAGGCGAGGGTGGCGAGGCTGGCGAGCTGGAAGAAACGACGGCGGGAGAGGTTGGTGGTCATGGGAAGGGTTTCTCGAGGGCGGCTTCGTACACGGTGTCGACTAGGCAGTCGGAACCGAGGGCGGAGCGGAGCGGGTCGATGTTGGCGGCGCTGTAACCGAGGTGGAGATGGCGGCACCAGCCTTGGGCCAGGGCGTATTTGCCGGATAGCGCGCCCACCGCAGCGGCCATCTTGTCGAGCGTATGGAGGTAAGAGTCCATGCCTTGGCTCTTATCCAGCCAATCCTTCTGGGAGGCGTGGGCGGCCAGCGCCTTCCGGGCCTGGTCTTGGACCGGGGCGACGTCTACATAGAGGCCGGCACGCACTTTTTGGCGCAGCGGTGTGCAGAGTCCGTGCGGCATCGCGTGGTAGATGGTCACGTCGTGTGCATAGGGCTGCGCGGCCGGGACGGTGTCGTAGTTGGGCATCCCGTGCGTGAAGGCGGCTGACGTCGCGAGGCGGGCGCAGGCCATGTGGTCTTCCATGTAGTCGGACAGGGCGTGGGTGAGCACGATGTCGGCGCGGCTCTGGCGGATGACCGAGGCGACCTTGCGCAAGACCTCGATGTCGAAGGTCAGCGTCATGTCGTTGACGACCGGCGGGTAGAATTTCGCGCCGAGGATTCGGGCGGCTTCCTGAGCTTCGGCGAGACTGACGGACG
>CAINSX010000237.1 GCA_903853185.1 uncultured Opitutia bacterium | reverse complement strand
CTGATCATCTCGACCAAGGCGGGCTACACCATGTGGCCGGGTCCCCATGGCGACTTCGGGTCCCGCAAATACCTCCTGGCCTCCCTGGACCAGTCGCTGAAGCGGATGGGGCTCCCCTACGTCGACATCTTCTACAGCCACCGTCGCGACCCGAACACCCCGATGGAAGAAACGATGGGCGCACTCGCCCACGCCGTGCGCTCGGGTAAGGCCCTTTACGCGGCCATCTCCAATTACAATCCCGCCGACACCGCCCGGGCCTGCGCGATCCTCCGCGACCTCGGCACGCCCTGCGTGGTGCACCAACCTAAATATAGCATGTTCGAGCGCACCCCGGAAGCCGGCCTGCTCGATACCGTGGAAAAGGAAGGCATCGGCTGCGCGGTCTTCTCCCCGCTCGCCCAAGGGATGCTGACCGACCGATACCTTAAAGGCATCCCGGCCGACGCCCGTGCCGGAAAGGTGCACGGCTTCCTACGCCCCGAACAGGTCGATGCCGTCCGTATGGAAAAAGTCCGCCAGCTCGCCAAGGTCGCCGAAGAGCGCGGCCAGCCCCTCGCCTCGATGGCCTTAGCCTGGGTGCTCCGCGACAAGCGCGTGACCACGGCAATCATCGGCGCCAGCAAGGTGGCCCAACTCGAGCAGTGCGTGGCCGCCGCCCATTCCGCTCCGTTCACCTCCGACGAATTGAAACGGATCGACACCATCCTGGCCGCCTAAAGATCACTCCGGGGTTGTGCCATGGAAGCCCGCCCGCAAGGTGGAGTCCATGTCCGCCGGTGCCCCCCTTCCCTTCAAGATCAGCGTCCTCGTCTTCATGCATGACGAGGCCGGACGTCTCCTGCTCATCCAGCGCACAAAGGCCCCAAATATCGGCTGCTGGAGCCCTATCGGTGGCAAACTCGAGATGGCCTCGGGGGAATCCCCTTTCGAATGCGCTGTCCGCGAAACCGAAGAAGAGACGGGCACAAAGGTGACGACCACCGACCTCCATCTCTTCGGGATGATCTCCGAGAAAGGCTACGAAGGCCAGTCGCACTGGCTGATGTTCCTCTTTGATTGCCGCAAGCCGCTGCAGGGCCTCCCGCAGGCGATCGACGAAGGAAAGTTCGGGTTCTTCACCCGCGAAGAACTGGCCAGCACCGCGATCCCGGAGACTGACCGCACCCTGCTCTGGCCGGTCTACGACGAACACCGCCGCGGCTTCATGGCCTATCGTGCCGAGTGCCATCCAGGACAGCCGCTGCAGATGATCGTGGAAGAGACGCGCGATCGGCCTAATCTCGACTGACGATGGACGCCGCCGGATCTGAAGCCGAATTCAAGCGGACCAACCGCAAGCCGGCCTATCCGATCGGCGCTGAGCTGCGTGCCTACCTCTCGCGCGAAGGGCGCGAAGTCCCTCTACCGGTCACGTACGCCGAGCTCCGCGACTTCACCGCGGCGATGCCCTTGCTCGAACGCGGCAAGGACACGCTCTGGGAAACCGTCGCGTATCCGCCCGAAGTCATGAGCCACCT
>CAINSX010000236.1 GCA_903853185.1 uncultured Opitutia bacterium | reverse complement strand
GCAGCGTATCGCAGGCGAGCAGCTCGGCCGTAAGCGCATCGGAGTGGTGCAGGATGCCTTTCATCGACGGGTCATCGTGGTCAGCCGGGGCGAAGGCCGCGCCGACCCAGGCGTCGGAGATGAAGGGCGGCGGGTGGTGACCGACGTCTCGATGCGTGACCTGCAGGCCGGGGACTTTCAGGCGGAGGTTCTGGATGAAGCCGGCGGAAAGTTTCCGGGTCACCGACCTTACCGTGCGAGGAGAAGCGTCGATGTGCAGGACTTTCATCCGCCCAAGGTATCCGCTAGGAACTAGGAGTCAACGGGTAGGCAGAGCAATGGGTAGGGCCGAGCATCCCTGCTCGGCCGCGGTCGACCAAGGATGGTCGACCCTACCTCATTCGGCCCCCTCAATTCGTCCCCTTGGCCAAGGTCGCTTTCAACTCCGAGACGAACTGGGCGTAGGCGGGATCTTTGGCGACGTTGGTCAGCTCCTTGGGATCCTTCTCGTGGTCGTAGAGTTCGATGCCCGTCTCGCCGCTGTTCCATTCGGTGTAGCGGAAGCGCTCGGTGCGGACGGAACGGCCGACCTTACGAGCTGGGGCGTTCTTCTGTTTGCCGCCGGCGAAGGAGGCGTCGCGGTTGGCCGCGCCGAAGTCGACCTGCGTGTAGGCGACATTGGCCCACGGGCGTTTCGGGTCTTCGAGGAGCGCACGGAGGCTCTTGCCCTGAGTGCGCTTGTCGGGCGTCAGGCCGCAGAGGTCGGCGACGGTGGGATAGAGGTCGACCAGTTCCGTCACGCGCTGCGTGGACTGCCCGTTGGTCTTGTTGTCCGGGTCGCGGATGATGAACGGCACTCGGGCGGAATCCTCGTAGAGCGAGCGCTTCTGCCAGAGGCCGTGTTCGCCGAGATTGTAGCCGTGGTCGCTGATGAAGATGACGAGGGTGTTCTTATCGAGTCCCTGCTTCTTGAGTTCCGCGAGCACGAGGCCGAACTGAGAGTCCATGAAACTCATCGAAGCCAGATAGGCCTGCTTGGCCGTACGTTGCGTGTCCTCGCTCATGCCGTAGTTGGCGACGGCGGTGTTCGAAAGGGCCACCTGGGGCTTCGAAGCGCGGTCGGCGGTGGGGTCGGGGGTCAGCTCGACCTTATCCTTGGGGTAGAGCCCGAAATACTTCTTCGGGGAGACGTAAGGCGTGTGCGGGCGGAAGAAGCCTACGGCCAGGAAGAACGGCTTGGCGCGCTTCTCCTGCAGGAAGGTGATGGCCTGCGCGGCAATCTTGCCGTCGGTCTGCTCTGAGTCTTCGCCCTCGGCGGCGAGCCAGCTGAGCGTGCCGCCGTAGTTGCCCGTGCCGACGAGTACCTGGCCGGTCTTTCCCTTGGCCTTGTCGGCGGAAGAACCTGCGCCTACGCCGATCGAGAAGATCTTATCCTCGTCGTCGCAATCACGGCCGCGGGGATTCCAGACCTGTTCCCAAGACTGTGGGTCGTCGAGACCGTTGGTGCCGATCTCTTTGGGCACACCATAATGGTAGAGTTTGCCGATGCGCCCGACGGTGTAGCCGTTGTTCTTGAACATCTGCGGCATGGTAACGATATCAGGGACCACCTTGCGGAATTCCTTGGCGTTGTCGTAGACGCCGGTGGTGTCGGG
The DNA here is from genome assembly GCA_903853185.1 of uncultured Opitutia bacterium. Lineage (GTDB taxonomy): Bacteria > Verrucomicrobiota > Verrucomicrobiia > Opitutales > UBA953 > UBA953. The sequence continues at coordinate 819 of CAINSX010000236.1, read as the reverse complement.
GCGGAGGCCGGTGAGGAAGGACGTGCGACTCGGGTTGCAGAGCGCGTATTGGCAGTAGGCGCGATCGAAGCGGACGCCTTCGCGGGCGAGCGCGTCGATGTTCGGCGTCAGCGCTGGGCCGCCGTAAGTGCCCATGCGGGTGCCGCAATCATCGGAGACGAGCAGCAGGACGTTCTTGCGGGTCTCGGCGGCAAAAGAAGAGACGCACGCGAGGAGGAGGAGGGCTGGGGTCAGGCGCATGTGGCCATTTAGGGGACAAGTGGGCAAGTGGGCAAGGGGCCAAAATCAGGGATAGGGGCAGGGGTGTGGGTAGGCAACCAAGCCTTACTAGCCTTGGCTGCACTTCCTTGCCCACGTGTCACCTTGCCCACGTGCCCCCTTATTCTTCGGTTACACTTCCCAATCGTCGCCCTTGCCCTGGAGGACCTTGTCGATCGCGCTGAGCACGAGGTCGACGGCATCTTCCTGGGAGGTCTTGTCGGTCTTAATATGGACCTCGGGGGATTCGGGGGCTTCGTAAGGCGAGGAGATGCCGGTGAACTCGGCGATCTCGCCACGGCGGGCCTTGGCGTAGAGTCCCTTGACGTCGCGGGATTCGCAGACGGCGAGCGGGGCGTCGACGAAGACCTCGATGAACGTGTGGTTCGCGAGGGCGGCGCGGGCCTTGGCGCGGTCGGCGGCCAACGGAGCGATGAGGGTGACGAGCGTGATGTGACCCGTGCCGGCGAAGAGGCCGGCGACGGCGGAGGCACGACGGACGCTTTCGGCGCGGTCGGCGGCGGAGAATCCGAGATCACGATTCAGCGAGACGCGGAGGTC
>CAINSX010000235.1 GCA_903853185.1 uncultured Opitutia bacterium | reverse complement strand
TTCCACGGCGGCTTGGATTCACCGACCCCGGCCGACGGCAAGAACATCAAGGCCAAGGTCCTCGCCCTCCATGGAGCCGATGACCCTTACGTCCCGGCCAAGGATGTCGCCGCCTTCGAGTCCGAGATGAAGGCCTCCGGAGTCGACTACGTGCTCATCAAGTATCCCGGCGCCGTCCACAGCTTCACGCACAAGGCCGCCGGCAACGATAACTCCAAGGGCGCCGCCTACAACGCCGCCGCCGATAAAGCCTCTTGGTCGGAGATGGAGAAGTTCCTGAAGGCCACGCTCGGCCGCTGAGCGACCTATCTTAAAAATGAAAACCCGACACCTGCTGCTTTTCCTCTCGGCCTCCGCTTTGGCGGCCGAACCCAGCAACGGCCTCGCCCCCGAGGTACCCGGTCTGAGCGCCGCCGCGGTCTCCTACGCCCTGGAAGCAAAACTGCCTGACCTCGAGAAGCCCTTCCTCACGAGTAAGCCGCAGGAACTGAAGGATGGCCTTACCGTCGGAGAACTTCAGGGGGCACAGAAGGACGCCGTGCAGAAGTTTGCCCACGAAATCGCGGACGGTAAGCACGGCGAAATCGACAGCCTCCTCGTCGCCCACCACGGCCAGCTACTCTTCGAGTCCTATTACCGCCGCGGCCGCCAGAATTATCCGCACTATCAGATGTCGATTACCAAGTCCTACACGGCGATGGCCGTCGGACGCGCAATCCAGCTCGGTCACCTCAAGATGTCGGACCTCGATCGTCCCGTCTGGGCCTTCCTCAATGAACTGCAGCCCGCGAAGTTCGTCGATGGCGCCAAGGACGTCACCTTGGCCCAAGCGATGAACATGAAGTCGGGCGTACGTATCGACGACGCCAAGATTGGCGCACTCGTCAAGAATCCTGCCGCCTTGAAAGGCCAAGGCCAGATTCAGGCTTACTTCCAGCATAGCGCGCCGATTCCCGCCGCGCCGCGCACCTTCAAGTACCAGTCCTCCGATCCTTGCATGGCCATGCAGGTCGTGCAGGCCAGCGTACCGGGCTCTGCCGAGGAATTTATCCGGAAGGAGCTCTTCGGTAAGCTCGGCATCACCAATTACAATTGGGAGACGGACACCGTCAGCGGACAGCCTAAATCGGCCGCCGGCGCGGGCGTCCTTTCGCGCGATATGGTCAAATGGGGTCTGCTCGTCCTCGATAAAGGTAAGTGGCACGGCGAACAGCTCATCCCCGCCGAGTACGTGGCCAAGGCCACTTCGCGCATCAACGAGAATTCCGCCACCAACGGTTACGGCTTCTTCTGGTGGACCGATGACTTCAAGATCGGCGACAAGTCCTTCCACGCCGTCGAAGGTCGCGGTGCCGGCGGTCAATTCATCTTCATGTTCCCCGAGGCCGACCTCGTGGTCGTCGTGACCGCCCACCAGAAAGGCATGGGCACGATGCTCAAAGAACTTCCGCCCGCCCTGCTGCCGGCGTTCCTTGCCCGATAATCAGCCCACCCTAGTCGGCTGATCATGCGACACTCCTTCTTCTTGCTCCTCGGCCTGCTCGTGCTGCTGGGTTGCAAGCCCGCGGTGGAGACGCTGCGCGGGACGCCCACTGAACTGAGCCTCGTGCAAAGCACGGGGGAACGCGGCTTCAGCGCCGGAGATGTCGTGACCTGGGCGCAGCTGGACGATCACTTCCGCGACCGTACGGTGAAACTCGAAGTCGGTCAGGCTGACGGCAAAGCCCTGCTGGGACGACTCGTCCTGCTGGAGAACGGCGCCGAAGCGTCAGACTTCCTCAAGGCCCACGGATGCGTCCAAATCTCGGGGCCTAAGGGTGTACGCAAGCTGCAGGCCGCCCTTGAAGTGGAAGTGGAACTCACCGGTAAGGACGGCCAGAAGTTCATCCTCATCCTTAAGTCTGACGGCACGCCGGCTGGCGAAGGCTGAAAACGAAAGAGCCGCGGATCTCTCCGCGACTCTTATCATTTCCTGGCGGGCCGACTTAGGCCACGCGCTCGACGACGAGCGGGGGCATGTTCGGGCGCTTGGGGGCGAGGCGGTAGGCGTCGCGGAAGTACGGGAGCGCGGCGTCGACCTTGGCCTCGTCGTTGTAATGGATCATGATCAGCGGCTCGCCCTGCTTGACCTGCGTACCGACCTTGCGGATCTCGGTGACGCCAACCGACGGGTCGAGCGTGCCATCCTTGAGGGTGGCGAGGAGACGGACGCCCTGGGCGATCTTGCCGGCATCGATGGTATGGACGTAGCCACGCTTCGGGGCAGGCAGCTTGCGGATGAACTTCGCCTTGGGGAACTTCGAAGGATCGTCGATCCAGTCGGTCTTGCCGCCCTGGGCGCGGACCATCGCCTTGAACTTCTCGAGAGCGGAACCGTCCTTGAGGTGCTTCTCGACGGTCTGCTTGGCGGAGAGGGTCGAACCGGCGACACCAGCGAGGCGCACGACTTCCATACC
>CAINSX010000234.1 GCA_903853185.1 uncultured Opitutia bacterium | reverse complement strand
CTCGTGGATGATGCTGTGGGAGGCTAGGTGCCAGCGGTGCTCGGACGCGTACGTCGCGATGCCTTGGAGCAGACGATGGTCATACCAACCGAGGGCGAGCAGGACGTTACGAGGGCGTTTCATGCTGGAGAGTGAGGTTCAGGGCAGGAAGGCACAGAGACCGTCAAAAATCGGCACAAAGTTGTCCCGGAACGGTTCAATCTGCGAGTTAGGCGTCATCGTGAGAATTAACCCCTGTTTATTGGGTCAATATCGATAATCTTGGCTATTAAACCGGCCTGAGCAATCGCCGTTAACTGCATCTTTGATACGAAAATCGGCACAAAAGACCATAAGGACGGCAAAGCTGCCCTCAAACGACTTCGGCAATTCGGGCTCAGGCGTCCTTACGGGCGTCTAGGTCCATCCATCGAGCCAGGGCTTCGGAGTGCTCGGCTTCGGCGGCATGGAGGCGCTTCTGCAATGCCGCGGCCTTGGTGCCACCATCCTTATAAATTTCAGGGTCGCCCAGCTGAACAGTGATCTGGGCCTGTTCGGCTTCGAGCTGCTCGATCTTGCCGGGGAGGGTCTCGAGTTCCTTGCGCTCCTTGTTGTTGAGCTTGGCGCCAGGTTGCGCGGAGGCTGCTGACTTCGCCGCGACGGGCTTAGTGGCGGTCCCGACGGCGGCGGTGCGCTTGGCCACGGCGATACGGGCCAGCTCATTACGCCAGTCGGTGTAGCCGCCGGCGTGTTCGGTGACCACGCCGTCACCTTCGAAGACGAGCGTGCTCGTGACGACGTTGTCGAGGAAGGCGCGATCGTGGGAGACCATGATCAGCGTACCGGCGTAATCCACGAGAATGTCCTCCAGGACGTCGAGGGTCTCGGCGTCGAGGTCGTTGGTCGGTTCGTCGAGCACGAGCACGTTGGCCGGTTTGGTGAACAGGCGGGCGAGGAGGAGGCGGTTGCGTTCGCCTCCGGAGAGCACCTTGGCCTTAGAGCGGGCGCGAGAAGGATCGAAGAGGAAGTCCTGCAGGTAGCTGATGACGTGGCGCGAGCGACCCTGGACCGTGACCGTATCGCTGTCTCCGGCGAGGTTCTCGGCGACGGTCTTGTCGTCGTCGATCTGTTCGCGCATCTGGTCGAAGTAGATCACTTCCATCTTCGTGCCGAACTTCAGGACGCCGGAGGTCGGGGCCAGCTGGCCGAGGAGCATCTTGACGAGCGTGGTCTTGCCAGCGCCATTGGGGCCAATGAGGCCGACCTTGTCGCCGCGGTTAAGGACGAGGCTAAAGTCGCGGATGAGGGGCGTGCCGCCTGGGTAGGCAAAGGCGATGGCTTCGGCTTCGACCACGCGGACACCGGAGCGTTCGGCTTCGCTGATTTCCATCTTCGCGGAACCGGCGACCGAGCGCAACGCGCCACGCTGGGCGCGCATCTTCACGAGGGCCTCCATGCGGGCATTGGACTTCGTGCGGCGGGCGCCGGGGCTGCGGCGGGACCAAGCTTCTTCTTGGCCGAGTTTCTTGTCGAAGGCCGCGCGCTGTCGTTCTTCCGCGACGAAGAGCTCTTCTTTGCGGACGAGATAGGTGTCGTAGTCGCAGGACCAGCTCGCGAGCTTGCCGCGATCGAGCTCGATGATGCGGTTAGCCATGCGGCGCAGGAAGGCGCGGTCGTGCGTGACGAAGAGCAGGGGGATCTTCTGTTCAAGGAGGAACTCTTCCATCCACCGGATTGAATCGAGGTCCATGTGATTGGTCGGCTCGTCGAGCAGCAGCAGGCCCGGCTTCGCGGCCAAGGCCTTGGCGAGGAGGCAGCGCCGTTTGAGACCGCCAGAGAGGTCGTTGAACTCACGGTCCTCGGGGAGGCCGAGGCGGGCGATCAGGTCGTCGACCCGGAGGTCCTTTTCCCAATCTTCTGAATGGTCGTCGGCGCGGAGGCCGGAGGTAACGATATCCCGGACGTTGCCTGGCAGGCTCTCGGGGATTTCCTGGGTCAGGCGGGCGATGCAGACGCCGTCCGGGATCGTGACGGACCCCGTGTCGGGGGCGGACTCGCCGGCGGCGATGCGCATGAGGGTGGTCTTGCCGGCGCCATTACGGCCGAGCAGACAGACGCGTTCACCTTCCTCGATCTGGAGGTTAAGGTGATCCAGCACGGGAGGGCCGCCGAAGCTGACATAGACGTCGAGGAGACTGAGTAGGGCCATTGCCCGGAGATGTGAGGAAGGGGAAGGGCGGAGGCGAGGAAAATGGCCGCCTAGGCCCATTCGTGTCGTATTATCAAGAT
>CAINSX010000233.1 GCA_903853185.1 uncultured Opitutia bacterium | reverse complement strand
TGGAAGGCGTAAGCACAAAGAGGACCGGAGGCCCAGAGGCTCGGAGGGCCAGAAAATTGATTAATCGCCCCTACCCTCGGCCGCCCTGCGGCGGCCTTTATCGTCCATCCGCCATCTTTCATCTTCGGGAGGAACTTCCCGCCCGCATATCACTCCAATACGGTGGACAGCGGGGGGCGGTTTCATCAATCCTGCCCCCTACCCCACCACCCCCATTTCTCATCACATGAAATCCCTGACCCGCACCTCCCTGTCCCTAGCCCTCGCGCTGGCGGCCGTGACCGGCCTCGCCCAGGACGCGACCAAGAAGCCCGACGCCAAGCCCGCCTCAAAGTGGGAAGCGATGGACTACGGCCGCTTCCTCTCGGCCTCGATCGATAACACCCAAGGCAAGAGCCCCTTCGAGCAGAAGGGCTGCGCGGCGAACAAGGCCGTCCTCGTCAATCTCGGCAACCGCGACGCCGGTTACGCCTTCGACACCGAAACCCTCCGTGGCGCCGGCGCCTGGACCGGCGGCTGGATGCAGACCAAGGGCGTCGCCTTCGACGGCAAGCACGGCCCGAACCCCGGCCCCGCGGTCGGCGCCAAGGTCTTCTTCGAAACGAACCCCGGCCCAGGCTGGAGCTTCAACGGCACCTTCAACGAGACCCGCACGCTACCCAAGGGCCCCGAAGGCGTGATGGCCAAGATCGCGCTCGGACCGCTCCCGCGCGAGCACGCCAAGTATCAGGGACTCTACCTCCACGGCGACCGCGTCGTCTTCGCCTACACCGTTGGTTCCGCCGAAGTTCTGGAAAGCGCCGAGATGGAAAACGTCGGCGGAAGCATCGTCCTCTCCCGTTCCTTCACCGTCGTGAAGGGCGAACTCGATTCCTCCGTCCGCCTCCTCGATCTCCCCTACGGCGGCAAGGTCGACCTCGCCGACGGCGCCAACGCGATCGTGCGCGTCGAGATCCCCCTCCCGCCCGAACAGCCCGGTAAGAAGGCCGACCCGAAGGCCAAAGCCAAGGTCGCCAAGAACGCCCCGGCCATCGTGAAGCCCGCCGACGAACTCACCACCGTGACCGTCAACGGCCTCCCCGCCGGCTCGATCCTCAGCAACAAGGGCAACTTCCTCTCGCTCAAGCTCTCCAAGGTCGCCGCCGGTACCTCCTTCAAGGTCTCGTTCGCGCACGGCGCCATCAACGCCGGCGACGTGCTCCGCAAGGTGACCTCCAAGGTCGCCGCCGCCACCGACCTCCGCGCCTTCACTAAGGGCGGTCCCGCCCACTGGGCCCAGGATGTCGTGACTGAGGGCACGCTCGGCGAAGCCGCCCTCGAGAAACAGATCGAAGGCCTCAAGACGCGCATCGAAGGCGAGCAGGACGCCGCCCAGAAGCAGTCCCTCAAGGATCAGCTCACCGAGCTCCTCGCCTCCCCTTACGTCGTCGACAACGTCACCGTGCCTTCCGAGAACCCCTACGGCGCCTGGATTCGCGTCGGTGCGATCGACTTCTTCAAGGATGGCCGCATCGCCTTCGCCACCTGGAGCGGCGACGTCTGGGTCGGCAAGTTCGCCGACGACAAACTCAGCAAGATCACCTGGCACCGCTACGCCACCGGCATCTTCCACGGCCTCGGCCTGAAGATCGTGAACGAGCAGATCTATGTCCTTGGTCGCGACCAAATCACGTTGCTCCACGACCTCAACAACGACGGCGAAGCCGACTTCTACGAGAACTTCAACAACGACGTCCAGGTCACTTCGAACTTCCACGAGTTCACGTTCGACCTGCAGACTGACTCGCAGGGTAACTTCTACTTCCTCAAAGGCGGACCCGTGAATCCGGGAGGCCGCGGCTGGGGTCCCCTCAGCGACCACCACGGCTCGATCTTCAAGGTCTCGGCCGACGGCAAGAAGTTCGAAGTCCACGCCACCGGTATCCGCGCCCCCAACGGTATGTGCGTCGGTCCTAACGGCGAGGTGTCCAACGGCGACAACCAGGGCACCTGGGTCCCCGTCGACTACATCCACTTCTCCAAGCCCGGTGACTTCATCGAAGTCCCCGACCTGTCGCACCGCACGCCGGCACCGACGGCCTACAGCCCACACCTCTGCTGGGTCCCGTATGACCTCGACAATTCCAACGGTACCCAGATTTGGGTGCCTGCCAACAAGGGCAAGTGGGGTCCGTTCGAAGGCCGCATGCTCTACCTCTCCTACGGCAAGTCCTCGCTCTTCGCGGTCCTCCAGGAGCGCGTCGGCGAAGTCGCCCAGGGCGGCGTGGTCAAGTTCCCGCTGAAGTTCGCCACCGGCCTGATGCGTGCCCGCTTCAGTCCCGTCGACGGCCAGCTCTACGTCGCCGGCCTCAAGGGCTGGCAGACCAACGGCGTGAAGGACGGAGCCATCCAGCGCGTCCGCTACACCGGCAAGTCTGTGACGATGCAGGAGTCCCTCCACGTCTCCAAGAAGGGCATCACCATCGGTTTCACCGGCGCGCTCGACAAAAAGACCGCCTCCGACCTCCAGAACTGGTCCATCAGCCAGTATAACTACCGCTGGACCAGCGCCTACGGCTCCGACGAATACAAGGTCAGCAATCCCGAGGAAAAGGGTAACGACAATGTCGCGATCGAATCCGTAAAGCTGGCCGAAGACGGCAAGAGCGTCTTCCTGGAAGTGCGCGGTCTCGTGCCAGTGATGCAGATGCGCATCAAGATGAACGTGAAAGCCGTCGACGGCTCCCGCGTACCGGACGACATCGGCAGCACGATCAACATCGTCCCGGAGAAGGAAGGCGAAGACTACCGCTCGTTCGCCCCGACGAAGTAAGCTGAGGCGAATTCCTCACGTCGAAAGGCCCGGTTCACGCCGGGCCTTTTTGTTGGGGGCTTGCCTGACGGCGGGAATGCCTCCCAATAGGAAGCGTCCTGCCGCCATGCTTTTCCGACGCCTTCTCTGCCTGCTTATCGCGACCCTCGCGACCACCCTCTCCGCGCAGGACCTGCCCGGACTCAAGGTAACGTTCAGCGCCGCGGGCAAGTCGGACGTCCGCTCCGACCGCCTGCTCGCCCTGTATATCCCAGCTGGCCAGGCCCCCACGCCCTTCCTCGCCGCGGGTCCGTTCGCCGTGAAATGGGAAGGCGACCTGCAGTCGCCGCTGCGCGGCACGTTCAAGCTCAGCGCGGAATCTTCCGGCAAGTTCAAGCTCAGCCTCAACGGCCAGCCGCTCCTCGACGGCCCCGGTATCAAGACCGTCCAGTTGAACAAAGGTGCCAACCGCATCGTCGCCGAAATCGCGAGCGC
>CAINSX010000232.1 GCA_903853185.1 uncultured Opitutia bacterium | reverse complement strand
GTGAAGCCCGCGTTGCGGCGGTTCGTGGAAGGATTGGCGAGGTCGATCTCGGCGTGCGCGACGTTGAGGTCGCCGCAGACCACGACCGGCTTCTTCTTGGCGAGGCGGGCGAGGTATTTGCGGAAGTCAGCGTCCCACTGCAAGCGATAGTCGAGGCGCTCGAGTTCGCGCTGGGAATTCGGGACGTAGGCGCTGACGACGAAGACGCCCTTGAACTCCGCGGTGACCACGCGGCCTTCGGCCGGATGGTCGCCGGGAAAATCCGTGGCGACGGAAAGCGGGGCGGACTTCGAGAGCACCGCGGTGCCCGAGTAGCCCTTCTTCTCGGCCTCGTGCCAGAACTGATGCGGGTAGGCCAGGCCCAGGGTCGAGGCGACGGCGGTCTCGCACTTCGTCTCCTGGAGGCAGAGGACGTCGGGGTCGGCAGATGTGATGAAATCAGCCAGCCCTTTGCCGAGGGCCGAGCGCACGCCGTTGACGTTCCAAGAATAGATTTTCGCGGTACTCACGGACGGATCACTTGAAGAGCTGGTTCAGCTTGCGATCAAGGTCCTTGCCCTTCTCCGCCGCCTTGGGGTCAGCCATCGGGGCGGCTTCGACGACAGGAGCAGCGGGAGCGGCGGCCGCAGGCGCGGGCGCAGCGGCGGGGGCAGTGGGCGTCGCGGTCACGGGCGCGACCGTCGCGGCTGGGACAACCGCATCGGGCTTATTGCCGAAAAGAACATCGACGCGCTGCGCCAAGGCGAGCCGAACCCAGGGAGTGGCGGCGACGGCGACGGGGACTGCAACCGCGGTTGAGGCCGGGACCGCCGCAACCGGAGCCGACACGGCAACAGGCGCCATGGCAGCCGGAGCCGCGGTAAAGGGGGAATCAATCTTCGCGCCCTTGGCGACCAGCTCAGAGACACGCTTGCCGAGTTCGACAGAGAAATCCGTCAGGCTGCTCTTGATCTCGAACTTGGCTCCCTTGGCACGTGCTTCGAGCGAACCATCAGCCTGCACCTTGGAGACCTGCAGCACCGTGCCAGCATCGAGCGCCAGGTCCTGGATCTTCTTGCCGTCTACCATGACCGGGACCGTAGTCGCCGTCTTCACGGTCACCGAGTTCGGCCAGAGAACGAGGTGTTCCGAGATGGACTTGAAATCGATGGTCGGCTCGTCGGCAATCGGAGCGGTCGGAGCAACAGGGGTCGGTGCGACCGCGACGGCCAACGGGGCGGGAATCGCCACCGGCGCTGAGGCCTTAGGCACAGCGGGCACGGCCGGAGCGACCACTGGGGCGGAAGCGACCGCGACTTCGATGGGTTTAGCCGGGGTGTTGCTCCGGCTGACGACGACGTTGAAGCTCGGCGTGAAGAAAAAGACGCCGACCGCGCCAATGATCGCACCGAAAAGGAAGAGGAGAAAACCTCGAAGAAAGGCAGCCATGGGAAATTTCAGGAGCCCGCCTTGATTTCGATGACGTCGTGCGGGGCGGCTTCGCGCTGACCGGCAGGAGTGACGCGGATGTAGCGGGCGCGCTTACGATGTTCGGCGAGGTTGGCTGCGCCGAGGTAGCCGAGGCCGCTCTGGACGCCGCCGGCGAGGGTGCCGAGCACCTGGTCGACCGTGCCGGAAACTTCCTTGAGCGCTTCGATGCCTTCAGCGGCGACCTTGCTGAACTTGCCGCTGGCGGAGTGTCCGTAGCGGGCGGCAGAGCCCTTGCGCATGGCTTCATGCGAACCCATGCCGCGGTATTCCTTATAAGTCTTGCCGTTAATCTCCATCAGCTTGCCCGGGGCTTCGCGGCTGCCGGCGAGGAGGCCGCCGAGGATGACCGCGTCGGCGAGCGTGAGCGCCTTGACGATGTCGCCGCTCTTCGTGATGCCACCGTCAGCGAGGATACGCACGCCCTTCTTGGCGGCGGCGCGGGAGGCGACATAAAGCGCGGTGAGCTGCGGGATGCCGACACCCGCGACGATACGCGTGGTGCAGATCGAGCCGGGGCCCTGGCCGATTTTGACGGTATCAGCGCCGGCCGCGGCGAGGAATTCGACGCC
>CAINSX010000231.1 GCA_903853185.1 uncultured Opitutia bacterium | reverse complement strand
GCGTGTAGGTCGTCGTGCCGTCGAACTGGATCGGACCGGCCGTTACGCCCGCGGCGCCGAGCGCGAGCAAGGCGGCGAAGGGAAAGATTCCTCGGCGAGGCTGACGGACGGCGGACGGGTGCACGCGGACATCATCCCCGCTCGAGCCTCGTTATCTATTATTAATATGCCTACGGAAGTTACGTGTTTTCGTCGGGAAAATGGCGGGCTTGCGTCAGGTGACGTCTGTCGCGGACGCGTGACGGAAGGGTGAAAAGTCATCCTTCCGTCACGCGGATTTCACCCAGTTCGCGGTGGGGTTTACGCCCAGCCTGCCCATCGTCACGGGTCATATGTTTCTTAAAAATATCCTGCCCGGTCTCGCCCTCGTCGCCGCGCTGCTCACGTCGGTCGCCGCGCACGCCGAAGAGAAATCCACGACCCCGCCGCGCTGCGCCGTGATGGCGTACAACGTCGAGAACCTCTTCGACCTCGACGCGATCTCGCTGTACGACGACTTCCCGGTCACTGGTACGGGCCCCGAGCGCTGGACGCCTGAGAAGCTGGCCGGCAAGCTCAGCCGCCTCGCCGCGGTGCTGAAGACGTCCGACAACGGACGCGGGCCCGACGTCCTCATCCTTGACGAACTCGAGGCCGACCACACCCCGGCCACCACCATCTCGCCGGAAGCCTTCGTGGCCGCGCACCGCGACCGCAACTACCGCGACATCCTCAAAGGCGAGCTCGCCCCGGAGCTCATCGGCGCGCCGATCGAAGCCTGGCTCATCAAGGCGTTGGAAGACGAAGGCCTGACGGGCTATAAGATCGTCCTCGGCGACGTGCTCGACCTCTCCAAGGAGGCCATCCACTGCGCCATCCTCACCCGCCTGCCGATCAAGAGCACCCGGCAGCATCACGTGGAGGCGGCCCGCACGATCGTCGAAGTCGAGGTGGAATTCGGCGGCGAATCCCTCTTCGTTTTTGCGAACCATTGGAAGAGCGGCGCCGGCAACCCCCAGACCGAACCGACCCGCATCCAGAACGCCGGCGTCGCCCGCGCCCGCCTCGACGAGATTCTGAAGGCCGACCCCAAGGCCAACATCGTCTTCGGCGGCGACCTTAACTCCCATTACAATCATAAGCAGCGCTACCCTTTCATGCCCAAGACCGGCATCCAGGACGTGCTCGGAGCACAGGGCGACCCCGCCAAGCTGGCGACCGGCGCTGCCGACCTTTACAACCTCTGGTTCGACGTCGAACCCTCCGAGCGTAAATCCGACGAGTACCAAGGCGAGTGGGGCACGCTCATGCATATCGTCATCTCGCGCGGTCTCGCGGACGGCAAAGGCGTGGATTATGTCGCCGGTAGTTTCGGTGCCGTGATCCTCCCCGGCCTAAACGCCCACACCTACCCCGTCGTCCCTTGGCGCCTGAGCAACTTCGGCCCCGGTGCCGGCATCAGCGACCACTTCCCCGTCAAAGCCGAATTCGTGCTCCGCACCGAAGTCGGCGCCGCGCCACTCACCCGCCCCGAAATCGCTCCGGCGGTTGGCCTGCCCACCTTCCCTGCCGAGCTCGACCGGAGCAAGCTGCGCGATGCCAAGACCCTACCGACGCTCAGCCCTGAGCAGATCAGCCAGAGTATCGGCGAACTATACGTCCTCGATGGCACCTTCAATGGCGGCTCCAAGCCCTCCATCACCATCGGCGAGGTCCGCTATCCGATTTACGTGCCTGACGCCAAGCTGCTCAAGGGCCTCAGGACGGTCAAGAAGGACAGCCCGATCAAGTGGATCGGCCAGCTCAACTTCTACAAAGGCCACCTCGAGTTCGCCATCGAAAGCGCGGACTGGATTAAGGCGCGCTGAGGGCTAGGAATCGACGGCACAAAAAAGCCCGCCATCCGGCGGGCTTTTGCTTGGAGCGGTCGCCCGATTACTTGGCTTCCTTCTCCTTGCGAGGCTTGCGGGCCTTCTTGCCCTTGTCGTCGCGATACTCGCGTTCTTCGGCTTCAGGGGCTTCTTCGGCGGCGACTTCGATCGGATTTTCGGAGACCACTTCGAACTCCTGCTCGACCATGACGGAGCCATGGAGGCGGATGCTCGTGGTGTGCTTACCGAGAAGCTTGACGGGGCCCTGGCCGAGGTGGATGCGCTTGCGCTCGATTTCGATGCCATGCTCGGCGAGCTTGGCCGAGATTTCGGCGGTGCTGATCGCGCCGAACATCTTGCCTCCTTCACCGGTCTTGACGGCGAAGACGAGTTTGATGGCGGCCAGCTTAGCGGCGGTGCCATTGGCGGCTTCGAGGTCGCGGGCTTCACGGACGTCGCGGGCCTTCTTGAGGGCCTCGACGTACTTCGTGTTGGAGCGGTTGACGGGGAGCGCGATGCCCTGCGGGAGCAGGTAGTTACGCGCGAAGCCCGCGCGGACGCGGACCTGCTCGCCTTCGGCGCCTAGGCCGTCGACGGGCTTGATGAGGAGAACTTCGGTGAATGCCATGGTCTTTCTTGGGTTATAAGGTTGGTGAGGAAAAGTTTAGAACGGGACGTCATCGCCGCCGTGGTCGCCGGAAGGAGCCGGGGTATCGTTGCTGGGGCGGGAACGAGGAGCGGAGCCGCCCTCTTCGCCACCCTGGGCCTTGCCACCGATGAAGGTGAAATTCTCAAGGACAACGCCGAGGCGCGAACGCTTCTCGCCGGTCTTCTTGTCTTCCCACTGGTCGAGCTTGAGGCGGCCTTCGACGAGGATGCCGGAGCCCTTGCCGCAATACTTGGCGATGATCTCGGCCTGCTTGCCGTAGCTCTCGATGTCGACGTAGGTGACTTCTTCGCGCTTCTCGCCTTCCTTGGTGGAGTAGGAGCGGTTGACGGCGAGGGAGAACTTCGTGAGGGCCTGGCCGGACGGGAGGGCGCGTGCCTCGGGGTCGCGGGTCATATTGCCCACGAGAACCACGCGATTATAGGAAGAGGCCACGGCGAGGCGGGGTCGGAGATTACTTGGTCACCTGCACGAGCAGGCGATTGATGGTGCGGTCGAGGCGCAGCTTCTCGCGGAAAGCGGTGGGCGCGGTGACCGGACCTTCGAAGTGGAACTGGACGTAGAGTCCGGACGGGAACTTGCGGTCGACGACGCGCGAGAACTCCTTCTGGCCGAGGTTCTCGACCTCGTTGACCTTACAGTCGATGGACTTCAGGACTTCCTTGAGCTTGTCGATGACGGTCTCAGGCGCATCCGTCGAGCCGCGGAGGTCGAGGATGAGGCTGGCGCGGTAGTCGCGGCGGATCGTGGCGGTGGTCATGGTGATGGTGATTTTCTGTTGGTGAGGTTTTGAGCGGCCGGGAGGCCTTGGGAAAGGAGAGTTTCGAGGTTCTTAATGAAGTCGGGGATGCGCTGGGTCAGGTTTGCGAGATCGGCGTCGGGGAAACGTCCAAGGACGTGGTCGGCGAGGTCTTGGCCGGGGTGCTGTTTCGGTCCGATGCCCAGGCGGGCGCGGACGAATTGTTCGCCGAGGTGGCGGATGCAGCTGGCGACGCCGTTGTGGCCGGCGGCAGAACCTCCCAGGGAGAGGCGGAGCTGACCGGGTTCGAACGCGATGTCATCATGGAGAACGACGAGCTCGGGGAGCTCGATCCGGTGAAACCGGAGGAAGGCCGCTAGGGGCGACCCGCTGTCGTTCATGAAGGTGAGCGGCTTGATCAAGTGCACGGAGGAACCTCCGAACGTGATTTTCGCGACCGAGGCCGAAAAGCGGCTCTCTTCCTTCCAGACCGCGCCAGCCTGTGAGGCGAGCGCGTCGATGACGATCCACCCCGCGTTGTGGCGCGTGGCGGAATATTCTCGGCCCGGATTGCCGAGGGCGGCGATGACCGAGAATGGCATTTGACTTCAAAGAACAGGTACCGGGGACGCCCGGCGCGGAAATTACTTCTTGGCAGCCGGGGCGGCGGCCGCAGGAGCGGCACCGGCGGCGGGAGCAGCACCAGCCGCAGGAGCGGCGGCACCTTCGGCGCCAGGAGCGGCGGCGGCACCGGCGACGGGGGTCGCTTCGGGTGCGGCTTCTTCTTCGGCCATCTCGGAGCAGACGACGACGACGCGCTTGGGGTCGCCCGGGAAGGTGATGCCCTTGGGGGCCTTGACTTCGCCGACGTGGATGGACTCGTTGACCTTGAGCTCGGTGACGTCGATTTCGATGAACTCAGGAAGGTCCTTCGGGAGACAGCGAACGTTGATGGTCTGGGAGACGATGGCGAGCGTGCCGCCGTCAGTCTTGACGCCATGGGCTTCGCCGATGGCGCGTACCGGGATGGCGGCGGTCATCGGGGAGTTCGGGTCAATCTCCATGATGTCGATATGGAGGAACTTCTGGGTGATCGGGTGACGCTGGAACTCCTTGATCAGGGACAGGTGCTTCTTGCCGTCGACATCGAGGTCGATGAGCGAGGCGGCGTTACCCTTGGCGCGCATAAGGTCGCGGAAGGCTTCCTGGGCGACGGAAACGCTCTGGTTACCGGACTTGCCGTAGATGATGGCGGGAATGGAGCCATCAGCGCGAAGGCGGCGGGCGGGGCCGCGGCCATGGAGTGCGCGGGTGGTGACTTTAAGGGTGAGCTGCTTCATGTTGGTATAAGGTCTTTTGGTGCCTAGTAAGTCGCGGACCCGCGTTGTGCGGCCGTGCCTTGCCTAGGGAAAGGAGGGTCGAACCTGATAAACCCGGCCCCAGAAGCAAGCGGTAAATTAAAAGGGGGTCTTCCTGGTGGAAAACCCCCTCGAAATGGCCTTTTGGGCGTCTTGGCTTACTTGTAGGAGGCGAGGAAGGCGGCGACGTCGGCCACATCTTGGGCGCTCAGGCCCAGCTGCTCGCCGGACATCATGAGGGAGCGGGTCATCTTGGCCTGGCCACCCGTGACACGATCCTTCGGAACCAGCTGGGTGATCCCGCCGGTGGAGGTGATCACGATCGGGTCGTTGTTCGACAAAAGACGGCCATCGATCTGGCCGCCGGCCTTGAGCTTGAGGGTGACACCTTCATAGCCGAGGGCGATGTCGGCCGAGGGGTTGACGATGGCGCGAACGAGGGCCTCGCGGCTCTGGCGGGAAGCCCATCCCTTGAGTTCGGGACCATAGGCCGGTCCGTTGCCATTGAGCTGGTGGCACATGATGCAGCGCTGAGCGAGGGCGGCACCCTTGGTGGCGTCACCGGTTTTGGAGAGCACATCCTGCTCGGTGAAGGTCGGGGTCGGCTGGACGGGGACCTCGATGGCGTTCACGACGACCTTCTTGGCGTCATAGACACCGGAGACTTTCAGTTCATTGCGGATATCATAAGCCGACCAGAGACCGGTCATGCGCATGAGGGCCCAACCCTTTGCTTCGGAGGCGGAAGGCGATCCAGCGGCGCAGAGCTTGATCATCGCGAGCGCGGCTTCCTTGCTGTCGACAAACGAGAGGGACTCGACGGCAAGCGTGCGAGAAGCCTGTGAGACCTTGGCGGACGAAGCACGCGCAACGAACTCCTGGACGGCGTTGGCAGGGTGGAGCAGCCAGGCGATACGCTCGACTTCGGGCGACCAGGCTTCGGCGCCATCCATGGCGAGATCGGACTTCACCGCGGACCAGACGGCGTCCTGCTTGTTAGCGGCACCGATGCCGAAGGCGGCGATGGAGTTCTTGTCCGAGACATCGAGACGACGGGCGAGCTCGATCAGGATCGGCACGGCCTTATCGGCCGGAGCAGCGTGCAGCGAGGTGGCGACATCGCGACGGACGGCGACATCAGCGTCCTTGGCGAGGTCGGCGGCGATACCGAGCGTGTCGTGGCCGGCGCGACGCAGCGACTGGAAGGCAAGGCGACGCAGCGAAGGATTCGCATCCTTGAGCAAGGCCTTAGCGCGTGCGACGCCTTCGTCGCCGAGATAAGGAAGCAGCCAAACACCGCGGGCGGCGACATACGGATTAGCGTCGCGGAGAATTTCCGAGACGGCCGGGAGGGACTTCTGGCCAAAACCCTTCAGCGCGTTGAAACCGAGGTGGCGAACATTGACAGCCGGATTACGCAGCACGGCGGCGGCGCCTTCGGGCGTGGAGACATCGATCTTCGGGATGACGGACTTGAATCCCTTAGGTGCGATGCGGTAGATCGCGCCCGTGCAGGTGTCATCGAGGGTCTGGTGACCGCCGACGCGGGAGTCGTACCAATCCGCGACATAGATCGCGCCATCGGGGCCGACGGTGACGTCGGAAGGACGGAACATGATGCGCTCGTTGGGCTTAGCAGCTTCTTCAGCGGTGATGTGCTTGAAGTCGGTGCCGACGAATTCGCGGGCAGGGTTCGAGGTGATGAGATCCTTGCGGGTTTCGGCGTTGAGAGCGAAGGTGCCCTTCTGCGCGACGAGTTTGTAGGCGAGGACCGTGTTGCGGGACGGTTCGCAATTCAGCAGCGTGCCTTCCCAGGCCGCACCCAGAGCGCCGTTCTCGTAGACCGCGATGCCAGTAGGCGAGCCGCCGCCGTAGACGTCGCCGACGTCCATGGTATCAGGATCATCCTGACGCCAATGAGCGCGCGGCATCGACTGTCCGGGACGCTTGACGGAGTTATAGCTCGCGCCGGAAGGCGTGGTGTAACCGGCCGAACCGTATTCGAGGACGAAGGAAGTGCGACAGCTCTGGGAGTCGTCGTTGTCGCCTTGGAAGAGGTCGCCCAGCGAGGACGGGAAGCTTTCGAAGCTGTTACGGTAGCCGTTGCCGAGGATCTCGAGACCCGTGCCGTCAGCGTTCAGGCGACCGGAGAAACCAGAGGACCAGACAAAGCCGTCGTCGCTCTTGGCGCCGGCAACAGTCTTCGGGTCGTAAGGCCACTTGCCGCCACGCTGGTCGACGTAGCCGCTGGAGATGCGGAAGGTCTTACCCGACTTGTCGGTGACTTCGCCACCGCAGTTGCCAGAGTTGATATAGAGTTTTCCGTCCGGACCAGCGACGACGGCGTGCAAGGAATGGTCATGGTCTTGGCCACCGAAGCCAGTGAGGAAGACTTCCTTCTTGTCGACCGCGGGGTCGAACTTGCCGTCGCGATTCACGTCCGTGAACTTCGTGATGGTCGGGGCGTGCGAAACGTAAACGACGTTATCGATGACGCAGATGCCGAGCGGAGCGGTCCACTCCGGGTCCTGCACGAAGGTCTGAACCGAGTCAGCGAAGCCCTTGCCCTTGGTATCGCTCAGCACGATCACGCGATCGCCTTCGGCGCGACGCTTACCGCCCATGTTATAGACACGGTAGTTGACGCCTTCGTTCACCCAGAGACGGCCTTGGGCGTCGAAGTCGATGTTTGTCGGATTGGCGAGCATCGGCGAACGAGCCCAGAGGGTGGCCTCGAGGCCTTCGGGCAACTGGAAGAGGGCGGTCGGCAACGAACCGCCTTCGGACGGCACGAAGGGAGCAGGCGGAGCCTTATTGGCGGCGACGGCGGACTGGGACGCGGCGACCAAGGAGGCCGCGGCAAACAGGAAGAAGACGGTGCGGGGCATGACGGGGAGACTGTTTCTACACCCCAGAGGAACGCAAGTTCCAGCCTATCTTTTCAGGAATCCCCCACCCTGCCGCCTCAAGCCCACCACTCCTGAAGAGTAGCAAAGTCCTTGCGGGTAGCGTCTAAAGCGACCTTCAGCGCTCCCTGATCCGTGACCTTGCCCTTCAGGTATTCGACATGGAGGCAGACCGGACCGGTGTAGCCGGACTTACGCAGCAGCACCACCGAGTCCTTGCCGACCCGACCTTCGCCGAGCGGGCAGCCTTCAGCCAGCCTGCCCTGCCAGGTAAAGTTCTTAAAATAGACCATCGAGAGATGGTCCCGGACGACGGCCAGATGGTTGGGCCAAGACAGGCCGCCCTCGACCATGGCATGGAAGAAATCGAAGTTCCAGGTCAGTTCGTCCGGGCGGTAATCCCGCATGAGCGTGGCCATGTCCCAAATCGCGGCGCCGACATTCTTCGGGCCGGAGTGATTCTGGTAACACGGCAGAATGCCGACCTGCTTGCTGAGCGAGACCAACTCCTTGAGCCGAGGACGGATTTCGTCGAGCTCATCCCAAGGCGACTTCTTACCAGAATACGGATACCACTTCATCCGGTAACGGGGAATGCCGAGAGACCGTGCCGTGCGTAGCACTTTCTCGGAACGATCCGTTTCGTTCACCTCGTTGATGTCGGAAGTCAGCAGCGTGATCGACACGCCGCACTTCTTGAAAGCCTCGACGAGCTTCGGGAGATCTTCTTCGACGCGGGCCGGCTCGACGTGTCCGCCCTTGCGCACCGGAGCTTCGACGCCCTTGAAGCCGAGCGCGGCGATGGTCTCGGCGAGCTGGTCAAAAGGAAGACCGACGAGGTGCTTCGTAAAGAGGCTGAATTCAGGGGCTTTCGGCGAGGGCGCCGCCGCGAGCACTGGTCGGAGCATCGCTCCCGCCATCAGCGAACCGGAGAGACCCAGCATCGAGCGACGGGAAAGCATCGGCTTACTTCTTAACAATGCGCTTGATCTGACCGGAGAGTGAAGCGACGAGGACATCGCCGTTACTCGGATCATAGCCGAAGGCGGCGATGCTGAAATCCTTGGCCACTTGCTGCGACTCCCACTTACCACCGTTCTCCTGCAAAGCAAAGATACGGCCAGAGGCGAAGTCGGCGAAGATGTAGGCACCGACCAAAGAAGGAATGCGCTCTCCGCGATAGACGACGCCGCCGGTCACCGAGTTACCCAGCTTGCGGTCATACTCGTGAATCGGCGCCTTGAAATCGGAAGCAGCGGCCAGAGCCGGAGCCGCCTTCTTGCCGGAAGCGTCCTTCTGGTTGAAGACGTGATACCCCTCGACGTCGTGCCACCCGTAGTCGCCGCCCGCTACCAGGATATCGATCTCCTCGAAGAGGTTCTGGCCGACGTCGCCGGCGAAGCAGGCACCCGTCTTGGGGTCGAAGGAGAAGCGCCAGGGGTTACGTAGGCCGGTGGCCCAGGTCTCGGTCCGGACGGTGCCGGCATCGAGGGGGCGGCCACGGTGGGAGGTGGCCTTGAGGAAGGGGTTGTCGGCCGGGACGGAGTAGAAGGCCTGTCCCTTGGCATCGGCGATGACCGAGGGGTGGGGATTGGGGGCGGGGTTGCCGGCCTTCTTGTCCACGTCGATACGGAAGACCGCGGCATGGAAACCCTTGTTGATATAACCGGCATTGTCGAAGGCATCGCCCCCGGCGCCACCGTCGCCGCAGCTAATATAGAGGTAGCCATCAGGGCCAAAATGGAGGTCGCCGCCGTTGTGGTTACCGGCGGGGTCGAGCTGGGTGATCAGGGGCTGCTCCGAGTCGGCATCCACGGCGAACGGCCGGAGGCTTGAAACCGTGAAGCGGGAAACCCGTTGATAAAGCTTACCTTCAATCTTAAGACTATAATAGGCAAAGACTTGCTTCGTTTTATCCACACGTGGGTGGACGGCAAAGCCTAGGAAACCGCATTCGCCGCCGGCTTCGAATTTACCGTCCTTGGGGTTGAGCTGGAAGACCTGGGTCTTGGTCAGCTTGCCGGAGCTCAAGCCGGTCACCATCTGCACCTTGCCGCCGAAGTAGGCGGTAGCCTTCGGCTTCTTTCCGTCGACGGGCTTCTCGGTTGCCGGAGAGGGAACGGCGTCGCCCTTCTCCACGACGAAGACGACGTCCTTGCTTCCGGGCATTGGGGAGATCGCGACGGGGAGACTGAAGCTCAGTTCTGGGAAAGCCTGGTCCAGTCCGATCGCCTCTTGGGCGAGCACGGCGGACGTCCCGAGCGTAAGGGAAAACAGGAGGGCAAGGAGAGGACGGGAGCGCATGGGGTGAGGTCTACGCAGAGACTTATGACCGATGCCGACCACATGCAAAAGATTTTTTGCGATGGAAGGGGGGCTGAAGAAACCTGCACCCTGCCCTTATTTTTCGCTGGTTTTCAGTGCACGGTTCGATACTTAATAGACCCGCATCACTGCACAACCAACCCATAACCAACATGTCCAAAGCCCTCACCAAGTCCCAAATCGCCGGTGCCATCGCCGAAAAAGCTGAAATCAGCAAGAAGCAGGCCGTCGCGATCCTCGAGATCATCGCCGCCCTCGCCTACAAGAACGCGAAGAACTCCTTCACGCTCCCCGGCCTCGGCAAGCTCGTCCTCGTCCACCGCAAGGCTCGCCTCGGTCGCAACCCTGCCACTGGCGAAACGATCCAGATCAAGGCTAAGAAGGTCGTCAAGTTCCGCGTGGCTAAGG
The DNA here is from genome assembly GCA_903853185.1 of uncultured Opitutia bacterium. Taxonomy (GTDB): domain Bacteria; phylum Verrucomicrobiota; class Verrucomicrobiia; order Opitutales; family UBA953; genus UBA953. Next base: position 2,164 of record CAINSX010000231.1, on the reverse strand, counting down.
CCGCTAAGGACGCGATCCTCGGCGCCAAGTAATCTCTCCCGAGATTCACGCCAAAAGGCGCTCCGCAAGGAGCGCCTTTTTTGTTGTCCGCGTTTCCGCATGACGCGCCCCACGCCGACAGGCACGGTTTTTCTTGCACGCTCCGACGCTCGCGGAATGAATGCATGTCCGCAACCCGCCCGGGTGGCGAAATGGCAGCCGCAGCGGACTCAAAATCCGCCGCCCTCTAAAGGCATGAAGGTTCGAGTCCTTTCCCGGGCACTTGCGGCGACGATCGCCGGAGAAGCGCAAGCCTCTCCGGCGGCTTTGCGTTCAGCCCGCCCAGGCGACAGCGCCGGCGAGTAACGTGGCCAACGCGAAGACGAACACGAACACCGACGCGCAACCGCGATTCGAAAGACGCTCCTTGTAGGAAAGTCCGCTGCCAGGAATTCCCACCGTGCCGTCGACGCGATCCTTGCGGACGTTGATCGTCGCACCGGGACGGCCAGCCGACAACGAGGTCCCCGTCTTCGAGATATTAATCCGGAAGAATTTCCCGAGCGGGATGGTTTTGCGGAAACGGAAGAAACCCATGGGTGACACGCTAGAGCCCGCCCCCACCCCCGCAAGCCCAGGGAGGCCGGGCCGGCCAACGAGCCTTCTTATGACACTCTGCAAGCTAAGGCTGACTTGCTTTTCCCGGCCGCGCCGCCCATAGTGCGTTCAGTTCATTATCAGACGCATTACGAGCAGGACGGGCGAAAGCCGAACCTGCACCAACCGAGCCCCCAAGGGCCGCGGTGGTTATCGGAACCGAAAGGAACCGAGATGAGAGCCGAAAGGCTAAAACCCAATCCCTCGTGGATTGATCGTGATGCGCGCCTCTCTCACCGCCGCCCACCATGATCAACACCAACGACACTACCGCCCGCCCGCCCGCCCCCAAGCTGTCCATCCGCGTCAGCGAGGAGAACCGCCGGCACCACCTCTGGAACAACAACGGGACCTGGTGGCTCCACTACACCGAGCACCTCGCGGACTTCACCAAGCGCCGCGTCCGCCGCTCGCTTGGCACGCACGACCTTGAACAAGCCATCCGCCGACGCGACGATTGGCTGCAGTCGGCTGCGGCCTAATCGCCATGAACCTGAACTGGCTTCTGGCCATTACCGCCTTCCACATGCTCGCGGCACGCCGGCTCTAATCAAAAGCGGGCGCCGACGCGAGCGGCCAGGCCCCATTGAGCGCCGGGCTGGAAAGAGCCCTGCGTCTCGCCGGCATGCTTGAAGCTGTGGCGGGCGTACGCGACCCATTCGGCAGATCCGCGCACGAACCACGTGCCGGACTTCTCTAGGAACTGCGTCACGCCAACGCGAATCGGCACTTCACCGATGGCGACTGCACGCGAGCCATAGCTACCGTCGGTGAGCGCAAAGGTCAGGGTCTCGTAGGCGACCGTGAGGTCGACCGTGGTCGCATGGTCTTCGGTCAGGAAGCCGCGGACGATGATGCCATTCTGCAGACCCGTGGCGCGCAGCTCTACTTCGCCGTACTTGCACGGACGCCAGGTGGCTTTGACATAAGGAATGGGCATGATGGATGCCTGGAAGCGATCCTCCAGGAGCACTCCGAGCGCAACGTCGGTCTCCGCGTCGGGGCGCCAGCGCGCGGCGCCACCGAGGCCCCAGCGATGCGAGCTCCCTAGGCTCACGCCCTCTTCGGCCGCGAACTCCAAGGCGTAGATTAACTGGACACCGTACTTCTCATTCCAATCCCACTGACGGAAACCCGTGACCATGACATCGGTGGTATCGCCATAAGAACGGTCCGTGCCGGCGATCGCGCCGCTGAAACGGTTGGCGTACTGATACCACTCGAGGTCAACCGCGCGATCTGGCGTCTGGTAGATGAGTTCGGCGCCCGTACGGGAACGACCAAACTCGCCGGTAACGCCGCCGGAATGACTGACCGCATCAGTGGCACGGTATTGGTAATCAGCGGCAAGCACCCAGTTCTTGGCCGAAGAGGGTTCGGCTGCTGATAGTTGTGCCGAAAATATTGCACAAAATAAGGCAGTATGCTCAACTTTAAGCAGGCGTTTCATGGTTAAAAACAAATTTACCGTGAAATCCTTCCAAGGCAAGCGAGTTGCCCGAGCTGACTATTTTATGGCACGAATTTT
>CAINSX010000230.1 GCA_903853185.1 uncultured Opitutia bacterium | reverse complement strand
GGAGGCCTTCGAAGGGCTGGATTTTGCCATCTTCAGCGCCGGCGGCTCGATCTCCCTCGCCCTCGCCCCCGAAGCCGTGAAGCGCGGGTGCATCGTCATCGATAACAGCTCGGCCTTCCGCATGTTTCCGGACGTCCCGCTCGTCATCCCGGAGATCAACGCCCACCACCTCGCCAACCATAAGGGTATCATCGCCAACCCGAACTGCTCGACGGCCATCGCGCTGATGGGGCTCTACCCTCTCCACCAAGCCTTCGGCCTCAAGCGCTTCTTCGCCTCGACCTACCAGGCCGTCTCCGGCACCGGCGCCGAAGCGATGCGCGAACTCGACGCCCAAGCCCGCGCCTGGGCAAAGGGCGAGACCCTGGCCCCGAAGGTCTACCCGCACACGATCAACTTCAACGTCATCCCCCAGGTCGATTCGTTCCTCGAGGACGGCTACACCAAGGAAGAGATGAAGATGCTGAACGAAGGCCGCAAGATCATGGATCTGCCAGACCTCAAGGTCACCACCACCTGCGTCCGCGTCCCGGTATTCCGCGCCCACTCCATCGCCATCAGCGCCGAATTCGAACGGCCGGTCGACATCGCCGCCGCCCGCCAGGCCATCAGTGCCTTCGCTGGCGCCGAGCTCTGCGACGATCCGGCTAACAAAAAGTATCCGATGCCGCTCGACTATGCCGGTAAGGAAAAGTGCGGCGTTGGCCGATTACGCAAGGATACCCTCTTCGACAACGGCATCTCCCTCTGGATCTCGGGCGACCAGCTCTGGAAGGGCGCCGCACTTAACGCGATCCAGATCGCTGAAGCGCTTCACGCCCAGGGTCGCCTGGCCCGCAAATAATCCGACCATGGCCCGGAGTAACGATCGCGCCCCGCGCCACGCCGACCTCCATCGGCCAATTCGTCAGTTCGACGAAGCCGATATCCCGGCCCTCCTCAAGGACGTCAAGGATCCGCTGATCCTCGTCCTCGACGGTGTCCAGGATCCTCATAATCTGGGTGCCTGCATCCGTAACGCCGATTGCGCGGGTTGCACCTTCGTGGTAATCACCCGAAAGAACTCCGCCCCAGTAACCGATACCGTCCGGTTGGTCGCCGTCGGCGCCGCGGAGACGATGCCCATCGTCCAGGTCAACAACCTACGTAACGCCCTCGTGAAACTAAAGGACGCCGGCGTCTGGCTGGCAGGCACCTCTGACCACAAGGCGAGCCAATCGCTCTACGCCGCCAAACTGAGCGGCCCGCTGGCGATCGTGCTAGGCGCCGAAGGTGACGGCATCCGCCATCTGACCGCCGAGACCTGCGATTTCCTCCTGCGCATCCCGATGCTCGGCCAGGTTCCCTGCCTCAACGTCTCCGTCTCCGCCGGCGTGTGCCTTTTCGAGGCCGTTCGTCAGCGCGGCCATCGCTGAGGTTCAATTTTTCTTTACCCCTCCCTCTGGACGTGTCGTAATCGACGCGTTCGGCAGGCCAGATAGCTCAATGGTAGAGCAGTTGACTTTTAATCAATTGGTTCCGGGTTCGAGCCCCGGTCTGGCCACTCCGAACACCTGCGTTGACCTTCCGGGAAACTCTCTGCCGATTAAAGTGCATTTGCTCTTGAAATCCCGTCCGCGTCTTGCACTCATTCCCATCCCGCTGTCTGGCTGGATAGCTCAATGGTAGAGCAGTTGACTCTTAATCAATTGGTTCCGGGTTCAAGTCCCGGTCCAGCCACCAGCGGGAAACCTTTTCCAGAACGTCACCTTTCGCCCTGCAGGCGACGGTAACGCTCTGCCATGTACGCGGCATGGCACGGGCGGCAGTAGCTGTGGTAGCTGCCGGAGGCCCTCAGCCAATGGAACATCTGTACGGGGAGTTCCTGATCGCACTGGGCGCAGGACCGGGTGGTCTCTGTCCGGCGCGACCCCCTCAGGGCCGAGCGACGGCGGGCCGCCGCACCGAGGCACGGACGACAGAACGGGTGGATCGCCGCGGTGCCTTCCAAACGATGGAACATGTCCAGGGTCTTGGTCTTGCGGCAGCAACGGCACTTCTTCTTGGAGCTTTCATTCATGGCCACTCCAGCAAGGCTTCGACTCAGCCCCAATCAACGGCAAGGACCTGAGGTCTATTGCTAAGGCCTTTCCCTTACTCTACGGTCACCGACTTGGCCAGATTGCGCGGCTGGTCGATCGGGCAGCCACGCAGGCGAGCCACGTGATAGGACAGCAGTTGCAAGGCAACGACGGCCGGGATGGTCGCGATCAAGGGGTCGCAGTCAGGAATCTGGATGACGTCGTCGGCGATCGCGGCTTCAGGGCCGCCTTCGGTGACGATGGCGATGATGCGCGCCCCCCGAGCCTTGCACTCTTCAGCGTTGCCCAAGGTCTTATCGACCACGGGTGAGCGATTTGCCAAGACGACGACGGGCATGCCGGGCGTCAGTAAAGCGATGGGGCCATGCTTTAGTTCGGCGGCATGATAACCCTCCGCATGAATATAGGAAATCTCCTTGAGCTTGAGCGCGCCTTCCAGCGCCACGGGATACATCGGACCGCGGCCGAGGAAGAAGGCGTGCTCATGCTTCGCCATGGATTCGGCGACCTTGGCGATGGCGGCATCCTGCTTGAGGACGGCCTCGATGAGCTCGGGCAGGCGTCCAATCTCGGCGGCCAGGGCTAGCCCACGTTCGCGCGACAGGCGTCGGCCACGGCCTAACTTGAGAGCCATCAGGAGCAAGACGGCCACCTGCCCGGTGAAGGCCTTGGTCGAGGCGACAGAGATTTCAGGACCAGCATGCAGGTAGACGCCGCGACCGGCTTCCCGGGCGATGGTCGAGCCGACGACGTTGACGAGCCCCATGACCATGGCGCCCTTGTCCTTGGCTTCACGCACGGCGGCCAAGGTATCGGCGGTCTCGCCCGACTGAGAGATGGCGACGACGAGGTCACGCCCGTCGACGAGCGGGTTGCGGTAACGGAATTCGGCGGCCGGCTGGACTTCGGCCTGGATGGCAGCGAGGTCCTCGAAGGCGAAGTCTCCGACCATCCCGGCATGTAAAGACGTCCCGCAACCCACCATGACAATACGCTGCAGGTCGATGAGTTCACGGGCTGTCGCGCCCATGCCGGAAAGCACCGCCGTGCCGTTCAGTAGGTCAAGACGTCCGCGCAAAGCGTTACGAACAGACTCGGGCTGCTCGTGGATTTCTTTGAGCATGAAGTGCTCGTAGCCGCCCTTCTCCACCGCACCAGCTTCGAACTCGAGTTCGGCGACATCGCGATCCATCGGCGCATGGTTAAGGTCGGTGATGTCGACAGAATCCGCGGTGACCAAAGCGACGTCGCCATCATCCAGATAAATGACCCGGCGGGTATGGGAGATCAAGGCCGACGGATCCGAGGCGACTAGGCATTCGCCTTCGCCGACGCCGATGACGAGCGGGCTGCCTTTACGGGCCACGACGAGGCGACCAGGTTCATCGGCGGAGATGACAGCAATACCATAGGCGCCTTCGACCTGACGAAGGGCGCTGATCACGGCCTTACGCAGGTCACCTTTGTAATATTCTCCGATCAGGCGGGATACGGCCTCGGTGTCGGTCTCCGACGAAAAAACATGCCCCTTGGCCTCGAGCTTCTCCCGGATGACGCGGTAATTCTCGATGATACCGTTGTGGACGAGCCGGATGCGTCCGCTGGCGTCCGCATGTGGATGGGCGTTCGATTCGGTGGGTGCGCCGTGCGTCGCCCAACGCGTATGGGCGATGCCAACGGTGCAACCGGCCTGACGGTCTTCGGACCATTCGGCACGGACCTTGTCGGCCAAACGGGCGACCTTGCCCACGGCCCGCAGGGTCAGGAGCGATTTGCCCTCCTGTACGGATAGGCCAGCAGAATCATAACCTCGATATTCCAGACGCCTCAGCCCACCGAGCAGGACGGGCGTAGCGGCGTTACGACCGACATATCCAACGATGCCGCACATGGTCAGGCGAGGATGTCCTTGTCGACGATGGCGCCGGGTAAGGTGAAAGTCTTAGGCCAGAGTTTGCGGCCAGGGTAGATCGAGGTGTGGATGCCGGTATGGACGCCGTCCCCAAAGATGGCGCCCAGCTTACGTCGACCAGTGTCGACCATCCGTCCTTCAACTGGACTACGATGGGAGCCGCCATCATGCCGAAGGTTCGAGGTGATGGTGCCCGCACCGAGGTTCACCTTCTCGCCGAGGATCGAATCCCCGAGATAGGAAAGGTGTCCAACGTTGGTACCTGCCAGCAGGATCGAATTCTTAATCTCGACGGCCTGGCCGATGTGGCACTTGTCGCCGATGGACGTCGACCCGCGGATGTAGCAGTTCGGTCCAACCTTACAGTTATCGCCGATGATGACGTCGCCCTCGATGACGACGCCGGGGAGGATCTTGGTGCCCTTGCCTACCTGGAGCCGTCCGTCGACATAGAGCGATGCATGCGCACCGGACTCCTGTGTGTAGGTCTTCCGGGCGGTCATGGCTTCGACGTTGGCCCGCAACAGGTCCCAACTGAACGTGATGAGGAAGGACTGCGTGACTCGGAGCTCGCGCGTGGCGCCCAGACGCTTCAAGAGCACCAAACCATCCGCCTGGGTCAGCGATCCATAAGAAGCATCAGCGACGAAGGTCGCGAGTTCCGCCGAAGCGAACCATGCTCCCGGGTGCACTGAAATATCAGCCTCAGGCCCGGCCGCTTCGGATAGTCCAGCAGCGATGAGTGCCGATTGCTGGTGCCGACGAAGTGAAATGTTGGCCAAGGGGAAATCAGCCAACGAGCGAGAGATCGTCAACGGGTGGCAGCCAGCGGTCTCGGCCGCGGTAGGGATATGGAAAGTGGCCATCTTAGAGGCTCGCGAAATCGGTTTCGACCGCTTGGCGGAAGGCTAGGGCCCAGCGTTCGACTTCCGTCTTGTCCTGGTGCTCGACGAGGATGCGCAGCTTGTTCTCCGTCCCGGAATAGCGGATGAGATGACGACCGGCATTGCCGAAGGCGGCGTCGGCTTTGCGAAGCTCCTCCTGTAAGGTGTTGAGCTGGACCAGCGGAATGCGTGACTTGACCTTCAGGTTAACCAGAGACTGGGGATATTCGCGCATGCCAGCAGCGAGATCCGCCAAGGTTGCACCCTTCTTTCGCATAAAGCGCAGCACCTGGAGGGCGCTCAGGATGCCGTCGCCCGTCGAGGCGTAATCCGAGAAAATCAGGTGACCAGAGTTCTCTCCGCCAAAGGAATACCCACCTTTACGCAGGGCCTCGATGACATGACGGTCGCTGACGGCGGTGGTGATCACGCCGATGCCGGCCTTGCGCATGGCCTCATGTAGGCCGAGATTGGACATCACCGTGCAGACCATGGTGTTACCGGCCAACTTACCTTCTTCCTTTAAAGCTGAGGCACACAAGGCCAGGATACGGTCACCAGAGATGCTAGTGCCGGTCGCGTCGGAGAAAATCACGCGGTCCGCATCGCCGTCGAGCGAGATGCCGACATCGGCGCCCTGCTCTTTGACGACCTTGCCGGCGAATTCCGGATAAAGCGCCCCAACGCCAGCGTTGATGTTGATGCCATCAGGGTCGACGCCGAGCTTCACGACCTTGGCTCCCAGTTCCTTGAAGATGAGCGGAGCCAGCAGGTAGCCAGCACCATGGCCGCAATCGACGACGATCTTCATGCCGTCGAGGTGGGCATTACCAAGGCTCTGCTTCACGAACTCGATGTAACGTCCACGGGCGTCGTCGATACGGTAGGCCTTGCCGATCTTGTCTCCGGTCACGCCGTTCGCCTTCACGTCGTAGAGGACTTCCTGTTCGACGAGCGCTTCCAGGTCGTCTGACAGCTTGAAACCATCCGGCCCGAAGATCTTCAGCCCGTTGTCTTCATAAGGGTTATGCGAAGCCGTGAGCATGATACCCGCGCCGCAGCCCATCGACTTGGTAAGATGCGCCACTGCCGGGGTCGGCATCGGACCGACGAGGAAGACGTCCATGCCGCTCGACACCAGGCCGCTCGTCAAAGCCGTCTCGAGCATGTAGCCGGATATACGCGTGTCTTTGCCGATGATTACCCGGTTATGATTGGCGCCGCTGGAGCGCAGGACCCGGGAAATGGCCTGTCCGATCCGGAGGGCGATTTCAGGAGTGATCGGATATTCGTTCGCCTTACCGCGGATGCCATCCGTGCCGAATAGTTTGGTCGCCATGTCGTTATTGGGCCTTTTCCCCTGCTTTTGACAAGCCCAAATGACCGAAAACCTTCTTTTATGAATGATATGACCAATTCAGTCATTAATATAGGGTGCCGGGACGAGAGACGGCTAATAGTCCAATTTAACGAGACGACAAACGATGGAAAGACTTCGAGCGAGCAAATGCCCCTCGGTGATGCCAACCGTGAAACGTAATGAACGAATATGAGATGAGTATTATTCCTGAGGTCTGATTCGCCGTTCGACAGGAACTGCTGGGAGAATTTGAGTGTCTTTACCCCATGCGTTCCAACGCACTCGCTTTCCTTTGTCTCTCGGTCGCCGCCTCTGCGTGGTCGGCCGAAGCGACCGTGGATTTCAATCGCGAGGTGCGCCCCATCCTGTCCGATCGTTGCTATGGCTGCCACGGACCGGATGCGAATAAAGGCCGCAAGGCTGGCCTCCGTCTGGACGAACTCGCTGGTGCCACCAAGAAACTTAAGAGCGGAGACATCGCGATCGTCCCGGGCGATCTCGAGAAAAGCACGATGGCTCATCGGATCGTCTCGACT
>CAINSX010000229.1 GCA_903853185.1 uncultured Opitutia bacterium | reverse complement strand
CATCGATAAGGCCGACGAAGAAATCAAGCGCTACAAGGGCGAGAAGGCTGAGATCATGAAAGACGCCGTCTACCTCGACGCCGAAGCCGCCTATAGCCAGGCCCGCGGCGGCAACTTCGGCCTTGCGATCATGTTCCTGCAGATCGCCATCATGCTCTCCGCCATCGCGGCCCTGATGAAGAAGCAGTCGTTCTGGATCGTCGGACTCTGTGCAGGCGCCATCGGCGTCGGCTTCCTCACCTACGCCTGGCCGCTCTACGAGAAGCTCAACCCTCCGCCCGTCGCGCCCGTCCACGCGGACGCAGTGAAGGCCGCGAAGTAAGCCTTCGCGATAGTCGAAAAAAGATAGGCCCCGCAGCGCGAACTGCGGGGCCTATTTTTGCTATGCTTTCGCTTAGACTCGGCTTGCCTCGGGGGCAAAAACTTCGTCAGGACGGAAGAAACGGCGAACCTCGGCCTCCGCGGCGGCGGGGCTATCGGAGGCGTGGCAGACATTGCGCATCATCTCGGTGCCGAAATCGCCACGGATGGTGCCCTTGGGGGCCACTTTGGAATTGGTCGGTCCGAGGAGTTCGCGGACGCGGGAAATGACGTTGTCGCCGACGAGGACGGCGACGATCACCGGGCGGGAGGACATGAAGGCCTCGATCTCCGGGTAGAAGGGCTTGTCGGCGACGTGGGCGTAATGCTCGCGGAGCTGAGCCGACGTGAGGCGGGTCATCTTGCTGGCCTGGATCTCGAAGCCGGCGGCTTCGAAACGGGCGAGGACGGTGCCACACAGACGACGCTCCATGCAGTCGGGCTTGAGGATGATAAGAGTCTTTTCCATAGGGTCCCCCTCGTACTGAAGGGTCGTTCAGTATTCGGTTTTGGGGCTTAAAACACAAGCCAGAACCTTAAGACACCACGGAAAACGGCCTAATTGCCCTTAAAAACGAGGCAAATCGCCTGCACCGCGAGGGCCTTCCCCTGCCCGATCGAGTCCATTCCTTCGTTGGTCGTGGCCTTGATGCCCACCTGGGACGGGGAAATTCCGATAATTCCAGCCACCTTGACCTTCATCGCCTCGACGTGGGCCATCACCTTCGGGCGCTCGCCGATGATCACGATATCGACGTTGCCGACGAACCAACCGCCGGCCGCCTTCGCTTCGGCGATGGCCTTCTGCACAATGACGGCGGAATCCAATCCTTTGATGGCGGCGTCCGTGTTGGGGAAATAATGCCCGATGTCGCGCAAGCCAGCGGCGCCGAGGATCGCATCCGCGACGGCGTGCAACACCACGTCGGCATCGGAATGCCCGTCCGGACCGACGTCCGAAGGGATCTTCACACCACCCAAAACGCAGGGACGACCGGCGACCAGCGGGTGGATATCATAGCCAAGACCGACTCGAAAAGCTGGCTGGGGCTGGTTCATGCCCCGTTCTTAGGCGATATTGCGGCCAAAGGGAAGCCCTTGCACAAAACCCTTGAAACGCCCTCCCCGAGGAGACATTTTGTGGGCCTGTCAGTCTTCAGGCGCGGTAGCCAAGTGGTAAGGCCGGGCTCTGCAAAAGCCCCATGCGTCGGTTCAATTCCGACCCGCGCCTCCAGTTTAAAACAAGAAGGGCGTCCCGAACCGGGACGCCCTTCTTCTTTCCTGAGGCTGACCTTAGCGGACCGTCTTGCTGAGATTGGCGACGCCGTTGACCTTGGAGTTCACGCGCAGGCGCAGGCCGTTGAGGCGGATGAAGCCCGTGGCGTCGTCCTGATTGTAGGCCTTGGTCGGGTCCGCTTCCATCGTAGCAATGTGCGGATTGTAGAGCGAACGCGGGCTCTTGCGGCCGGCGACGTAGACGCAGCCCTTATAGAGCTTCACGCGGACGGTACCGGTGACATTGCGCTGCGACTCGGTGATGAGGGCCTGGAGGGCGAGGCGCTCCGGAGCATACCAGAAGCCGTTGTAGACGAGCGTGGCGTAACGCGGAACGAGCGAGTCGCGCAGGTTCATCACCTCGCGATCCATGGTCAGGGACTCGATCTGACGGTGGGCGAAGTGCAGAATCGTGCCGCCCGGGGTCTCGTAGACGCCGCGGCTCTTCATGCCGACGAAGCGATTCTCGACCATGTCGACGCGGCCCACGCCATGGCGGCCGCCAATCTTATTAAGGGTGCGCATGACGCCAAGGGGATCGAGCTTCTTGCCGTTGACGGCGACGCAGTCGCCCTGGCGGAACTCCAGTTCGGCATACTCGGGCTTGTTGGGCGCGTCTTCCGGGGAAACGGAGAGCTTGAACATGGCCTTGTTCGAAGGATGAAAGGCATCCATCCACGGATCCTCAAGGATGCCGGCCTCGAACGAGATATGGAGGAGGTTGCGGTCGGAGGAGTAAGGCTTCTTGGCGCTGGCTTCGACCGGGATTTTGTTGTCGGCGCAATAGGCGATCATCTCGGCGCGGCCAGGGAAGTCCTTACGGAAGGCTTCATTGCGCCAAGGGGCGATGATCTCGAGGTCAGGAGCGAGGGCGGCGCAGGTCAGCTCAAAGCGGACCTGGTCGTTACCCTTGCCGGTGGCGCCGTGCGCGATGGCGGTAGCGCCTTCCTTGCGGGCGATCTCGACCATGCGCTTGGCGATGAGCGGGCGCGCGATAGAGGTGCCGAGGTAGTACTGGCCTTCATAGATGGCGCTGGCCTGCATCATCGGGAAGATGAAGTCGCGAGCGAACTCGGCCTGAAGGTCATCGACGTAAAGTTTGGAGGCGCCGGTCTTCATGGCCTTCTGCTTGAGGCCCTTGAGTTCGTCTTCCTGGCCGATGTCGGCACAGAACGCGATCATCTCGGCGTTATACTTGTCCTTGATCCAGGAAAGGAGGACGGAGGTGTCGAGGCCACCGGAGTAGGCTAGGACGATTTTCTTCTTCTTGCTCATGTTAGTGGGATGGAAAAATCAACCGCGGGGCGCGGCGAGATGGGCGAGGATGGCCTTCTGCACGTGCAGACGGTTCTCGGCTTGGTCGAAGATGATGCTCTGCTTGCTCTCGAGCACCTCGGCGGAGACTTCCTCGCCGGGGTGGGCCGGGAGGCAGTGCATGAAATAGGCTCCGGGCTTAGCCAAGGACATCAACTTCGCGTTGACCTGATAAGGTTGCATGGTGCGCAGGCGCTCGGCCTTCTCGGCTTCCATGCCCATGCTGACCCAGACGTCGGTGTAGACCATGTCGGCGCCCTTCACCGCGGTAGCGGGATCGGTGGAGAACGTGAAGGTCTCGGGCATGCCGTCTTTCTTAAGCTGGGCGCGAATCTCGGCGCCAGGCTCGTAGCCAGCGGGACCAGACAGCGCGATCTCGACCCCGAGGGCGGCGCCGCCTAGCACGAACGAATTAGCCATGTTGCAGGCGGTGTCGCCAAGGAAGGCGACCTTCTTGCCCTTCAGGGAGGCGGCGTACTGTTCCGGGCGGCCGGGAGCGTAGCGCTCAGCCAGCGTAAACATATCCGTCATGAACTGGCACGGATGCAGGAAGTCGGACAGCGCGTTGACGATCGGCATCGTGCCACAGCGGGCAAACTCCTCGAGCAGGCTGTGCTCATGACAACGGATGACCATGCCGTGGAGGTAACGGGAAAGGACGCGCGCAGTGTCCGCGACGGTCTCGCCGCGGGAGATCTGCAAGTCGTCGGCGTTCAACATTACCGGCTGGCCGCCGAGCTCATGGACGCCGACTTGGAAGGACACTCGGGTGCGGGTGCTCTTCTTGAAAAACATCAGACCCCAGGACTGCTGCGCTAGGGCGGACCCAGCGGACTTGCCACGGGCAGCCTTGAGCGCCGCGGCGGCGGCGAAGACCTGGGCCGTTTCGGCCGGGCTCAGGTCGGTCTCCTTTAGGAAATGACGCATCTCGGAAAGCGTTTGAACATAGGCTTCCTCACCTGTTTGGACAGCGGAAAATAAGGGGTGAAAACCGCTTAGGCGGCCTTCCAACCGCCAAGAACCTGACGCAGGATTGCCACGGCCTCGGCCAGCTCCGCAGGAGAGGCGTTGAGCGGAGGGAGCAAGCGCACGGCCACCCCACCCGCCGGGGCGGTCAGGATGCCGGCCTCACGCAGGGCGGTGACGACAGGGACTGGATCGATGTTCAGGATGATGCCGACCATGTAGCCGGCGCCACGGACTTCCTTCACGAGGTCTGGGCGGAGCTCGATGAGCTTGTGCAGTTCGGCGTGCCAGCCGACGGAGCGCTCAGCCACCTTTGCGACGAGCTGTTCAGCTTCGATAATCTCAAGCACAGCCAGTCCGGCGGTGGCCGCTAAGGGGCCGCCACCAAACGTGGTGCCATGCGAACCGGCTTGAAAAAGGTCGTCGTGCGGAGGGGCCATCCAGATTGCTCCGATGGGGAAACCGCCGCCGAGGCCCTTGGCCATGGCGATCGCGGCGGGCTTCACGCCCGCATGCTCATAGGCGAAGAACTTGCCGGTCCGGCCGATGCCGCACTGGATTTCGTCGATCATGAAGAGCACGTTGCGCGCCCGGCAGAGTTGCTCGACGCCGCGCAGGAAATCAGGCGTGGCGGGATTGACGCCGCCTTCGCCCTGGATCGATTCGATCAGGACGGCCGCGGTGGTCTTGGCGTCGATGGCCTTATCCCAGGCGACGAGATCATTGAGCGGCGCGGCGGTGAAGCCGGACAGCAAAGGACGGAAGCCCTTCTGGATCTTCTCCTGAGGCGTGGCGGACATACCGCCGAAGGTACGGCCGTGGAAGGCCTTCTCAGCGACGATGACGCCGATGCAGGCGCCTTCCGTGCCGGACTTGCGCTGGCCATGGAGACGGGCGAGCTTCAGCAGGCCTTCATTGGCCTCGGCGCCGCTATTACAGAAGATGACGCGGCCCGGACCACAACGCAGCGAGAGCGCATGGGCGAGCTGGCCCTGCGGTTCGTTGCGGTAGAGATTGCTGACGTGGACGAGCTTGCCGGCCTGGTCGGTGACGCGCTTCACCCAGTGCGGGTGGGCATGGCCGACAGCGTTCACGGCGATGCCGGAGGCGAAATCCAGGTAGCGCTTACCGGCGTCATCCCAGACGTGAGTCCCCTGCCCCTTCACGAGCGTGATGGACGGAGCGCCGTAGTTGTGGGCGACGTTGGCCGCGTAGTTCGCGGCGGCGGAATCTGGGGACAGACCGCTCATCAACCGTGGACGATTTCAGTGCCGATGCCCTTGTCGGTAAAGACCTCGAGCAAGAGCGCATGCGGGACGCGGCCGTCGATGAAGTGTACGCGGCGGACGCCTTCCTTCAGGGCCTTTACGGCGCTATCGACCTTCGGGATCATCCCGCCGGCGATGACGCCCTTACGCTTGAGTTCATCGACTTCGCTGACCTTCAGCGTGGTGATGAGGGAGGTCGGATCCTTCGGGTCGGCGAGGAGGCCCGGGACATCGCTCATGAAGATGAGGCGGCGGGCGCGCAGGGAGTTGGCGACGGCCGCGGCGGCGACGTCGGCATTCGTGTTGTAGGCCTGGTCGTCCGCATCGAGCGCGATGGGCGACACGACCGGCAGATGACCATCGGCGAGCGCCTTCTTGATGAGCTTCGTCTTCACAAACTTGATGTCGCCGACGAAACCGATGTCGACAGACTGCCCCTTGTCGTCAGAGCCGAAGAGCTTCTCGCAAAGATTGACGTGGTTGCCCGGCATGCCGAGCGGATTGGCGCCGCGTGCCTTGAGGGATTCGCAGATCTGTCCGTTAATCTCGTTATTAAGGGTCTCCTCGACGATCTTGACGGTGGCGGCGTCGGTGACGCGCATGCCGCCACGAAACTCGGACTTGATGCCCGCCTTGTCCATCGCGCGGGTGATGGCCTTGCCGCCGCCATGCACGACGACGACTTGGATACCTACGGCCGAAAGGAAAGCGATATCCGTGGCGACGCGGTCGCGGCCTTCGGGACTCGGGTCGTCCATGAAGCTGCCACCGTACTTCACGACGAACGTGGAGCCACGGAACTTGTGGATATACGGAAGCGCCTCGAGAAGGACCTCGGCTTTTTGCGTGGCGGGAATGCTCATCTTGCGGGACGGAGTGTCAGGATTGCGGACGGGAGAGTAAACGGAAAAACCTTACTCGCTCTTGTTGTAGTTCACGTAGCCGTCGGTGAGGTCGGCGGCCAGGAGCCGGAACTTCGCGTCGCCGAGGTTAAGCTTCAGCCGGACGGCGAAACGGGCCGCCTTCACGACCTGCTTCCACTGGGGCTTGTTCTCGGGCAGCGGCTTGCCGCCGAGGACGGCCGGGACGTCGTCGTAATAGATGTCGAGCTTGTCTTCCTCGAGGCCGGTACGGGCATAGCCGGCGGCGTCGGCAAGGCGGCCCCAGTTCGGGTCTTCGCCATACCAAGAGGACTTCACCAGGAGGGAGTTGCCGATTGCGCGTGCGATCTTCTCGGCGTCGGCGCGGGTGCGGGCGCCTTCGATCTCCACCGCCACGACCTTCGTAATCTTCTCACCGTCTCCCACGATCTTCTCCGCAAGGGCGAAGCAGACCTTGTCGAGGGCTTCCTGGAACAGGGTCCGGAGGCCGGCCGGAGCGGAAGCGCCCACGGACACGCCGGAGACACCGGAAGCGAGGAGCAGGACAGTGTCGTTGGTCGACATGTCGCCATCGACGCTGACACAGTTAAAAGACTGGTCGGACGAGGCCTTAAGGGCCGTCTTGAGCTCCGCGGGTGCGGCGGCCGCGTCGGTGCAGACGAAGGCGAGCATCGTGGCCATGTTGGGCTCGATCATGCCGGCGCCCTTGGCGATGCCAGCGAGGGTGACGGTCTTGCCCTCCCAGACGAAGCGCGCGGTGACGGACTTCGGACGGGTGTCGGAAGTAAGGATGGCGTTGGCGGAGCGGACGCCTTCGGCGGCGTCACGCGAGAGGCGGGAGGCCGAGACCCTGATGCCCTCGGCGACCTTGGCCATCGGGAGCAATTCGCCGATACGTCCGGTGGAGCAGACGAGGAAGGCGTCGTTCGGCGCGCCCACGGCGGCGGCGGCAAGCTTCGCCATCGCGGCGGCGTCGGCATCGCCTTGGTCGGCAGTGCAGGCGTTCGCGTTGCCACTGTTGCCGACGATACCCCGGATCTTGTCCGCGGAGACGGTCAGCACCTGTTGGCAGAAGCGCACCGGGGCAGCCTTCACGTCATTGGTCGTAAAGACGCCAGCGGCGGCGCACGGCTGATCGGCGACGACGAGCGTCAGGTCGAGACGGTCCGTGCCCTTGTTGCGGATGTCGCAGCCGGCGGCGCCGACGCGGAAGCCGGGCACGTCGGAGACGCCCGGCGAATCATTGGTGAACTCGATGGACATGGAAAATCAGCGAAGGCCTTCGGACTCGTCCCAACCCATCATCAGGTTGAGGTTCTGGACCGCCTGACCGCCGGCACCCTTCAGGAGATTGTCGATCACCGAGGTGATGATGAGGTTGCCCGTGCGCGCGTCGGCGACGACGGAGCAGGCGACCCGGTTGGTGTTGGCCACGTGGGCGGTATCAGGGAATTCACCCGATTTGAGCAAGGTTACGAACGGCCGGCCGGCATAGGCCTTCTGCCATACGGCTTCGACCTGCGCGACGGTGACACCGGTGGCGGGCACGACAATGGTGGTGGCGATACCCCGATGCATCGGAGCGAGGTGCGGATTGAACTGGACCACGACCGGCTGGCCGGCGGCCACGCCGAACTGCTCCTCGATCTCGGCGATGTGCCGGTGACCGGGGATGCCGTAGGCTTTGATCGAGCTATCCCGCTCGGAAAACAGGAAAGCCACGTCGGCCTTCTTGCCGGCGCCGGAGACACCGCTGTACGAATTGATGATCAGCCGGCCCGGCTCAGGCTTGAACAGCCCCGCACGGAGGAGCGGCACGAGCGGCACCTGGATGCTGGTCGGGTAGCAACCGGGACAGGCGATGAGCTTCGCGGATTTCCACGCATCGTCCGTCTGGAGTTCCGGGATGACGTAACGGGCCTGCGCCGCGAGGGCCGGGGCCGGATGGTCATGCCCGTAATACTTTTTGTACAAGCCGAGATCACGCAGACGAAAGTCGGCGGACAGGTCGAGCACCCGCTTACCAGCCGCGACGAGCGGCTGGGCGTATTCGGCGGCGACGCCATGCGGCAGCGCCAGGAACCAGACGTCCACGTCGGACTTGGCGCATTCTTCGGGCGAAGAGGCGGAAAACAGCAGGGCCGGGTCCACGATGCCCCGGAGGCGAGGGATCTCGTCGGCCACGGACTTGCCGGCCAAGGTACGGGAACAGACGGCGGCGAGCCGGACCCGCGGGTGGCGGGCCAGGACGCGAACGAGCTCCTCCCCGGTGTAACCGGAGGCGCCGACGATGCCGACCTTGGTCAGGTTTTGGGTCATGGCTTGAGAGGATAGGTTGGTTTGATGACGAAGTGATGGCGGGACACGGGGAACTGGGCAACAAAAAGGCCCCGGGGTGCCGGGGCCTTCGAGGGTTCCTGTCTCTTCGCGGATTAACGCTTCGAGAACTGGAAGCGCTTGCGGGCACCAGGGCGGCCGGGCTTCTT
>CAINSX010000228.1 GCA_903853185.1 uncultured Opitutia bacterium | reverse complement strand
GGGGGTCGCGCCGGTGAGCTCGACGCCGGTCACGGCATCGACCTTGGAGGCGACGGCTTCCCAGATGGGCTTCAGTTCGGCCCAGGCGGCGGCATCGCCACCGGGCATGAGGGACGGGCCAAAGCGGGCGCCTTCTTCACCACCGGAGACGCCAGAGCCAATGAAGCGGAGGCCCTTGGCCTTAAGTTCGCGTTCGCGGCGGATGGTGTCGGTCCAGAGGGCGTTACCTCCGTCGATGATGATGTCGCCCGGCTCGAAGGCCGCGGCGAGCTCGTTGATCACAGCGTCGGTCGGCGCACCGGCCTTGACGAGGATCACAGCCTTGCGGGGCTTCTTGAGGGAGGCCGCGAAGTCCTTGATGGTCGGGCAGCCGGTCAGCTTGCCCGGGGTCTTCGGGTTTTCCTTCACGAACTCGTCGGTCTTGGCGGTCGTGCGGTTGTACACCGAGATCGCGAAGCCGTGGTCGGCGATGTTGAGGGCGAGGTTCTGACCCATGACGGCCAGACCGATGAGACCAATGTCGGATTGCATAAGAGGAGCCAATGCGAACCCCGGGGGGCAGGCATGGCAAACAAGAAAAGCCGTGTTTTCTGCAAGCTAATGGCTAGTTTAGCCTACAGAACCCCCCGCTGCATGCTCCTCCGCCTCGCCCTTTTGCTCCTCATGACGGCGCAGGCGTTCCCGGCCGGACCGTCCGATGACCCGTCGAAATACGCCGCGGAAATCGTCCGCCGACACGGCGGCGCCGATCGCCTCCTGAAGACGTTCAGCCTGGCGGAGACCTACAGCACCAATGGCGGGAAGAAGAATAGCGAGCGGGTCTCAAAGCTGCAGCCCCCGGACTTATGGTATCTCGGTCAGACCGAACGGGTCTCCGAATCCGGGAAAGGCTCCGTCTGCCAAGATGTCTGGATGTGGACGCTTGGGCCATTGGTCGACCCGAAGACGAAACTCGCCGCGGCGCCGGATGCGGTGGTCGCCGGACGCCACGCCCATGCGCTCAAGGTGAGCGGCACCATCGAGCCTGCCATCGTCGCCTATTTTGATGCCGAGACCTATGGTCTCGTGCGTATCGATTGGAAGGGTCAGCAGTTCCTCTTTTCCGAACCGAAGGTCTTCGATGGGGCCACGGTGCCCACCCATTGCATCCTCTATGGTAAGGATGGCAAAGAGCGGATCCGCACCGATATACGGGCCATAACGCGCTTGGCGGCCTTATCCCCGGTGCCTCCGTCCGCAAAGTAGAGGACTCCGCGGGGCTTTGCCCTCGCCAGACCGTCACCACCGCTTTTGCTCATTGTTGTCATGTCTCAGCTCGTCGGCAAACGCATCACCCTCGGAGTCACCGGCTCCATCGCCGCCTACAAGGCTGCGGACCTGGTCTCCCAACTGGTCAAGTACGGAGCCGAGGTCCAGGTGGTCATGACGAAGGGTGCGACCCAGTTCATCACCCCGATGACGCTACAGGTCCTCTCGCGCCGCCCGGTGGCTTTCGACCTTTGGGCCGAGGGCGCCAACTCTATCCCTGGTCACATCGAAATCGCCGACTCGTCCGATCTCCTCCTGGTCGCGCCGCTGACCGCTCATGTGATGGCCGAGTTCGCCCACGGCCTCGCCCCTGATCTCCTGACCAGCGTCTATCTCGCCACCCGCGGCCCAGTCCTCCTTTGCCCGGCGATGAACGGTAAGATGTACGAGCACGCCGCGACCCAGGCCAACCTGAAGACCCTCCGCTCCCGCGGCCACGCGATCGTCGAGCCCGCGGAAGGCATGCTGGCCTGCGGTTACGAAGGCATTGGCAAGCTCGCGCCGGTCGACGAGATCGTCAGCCGCGTGCTTTCGATCCTGGGCTAAGCCCGATGGACCCGCACGCCCTCCGCCAGCGACTCGAGGCTTCGGCGAAGGCGTTGGGCTTCGATGCGTTTGGCGTAGCCCCGGTCGAGGTCGACGTCCGCGCTGACTATTTTAAGAAGTGGATCGCTGACGGGATGCACGGCGACATGGCCTGGCTGGCCCGTAATCCCGATCGCCGCACCGATGCCCGTAAGGTCATGCCGGAGGCCCGCAGCCTCGTGGTAGTCGGGCTCAACTATTACCAGCCCCATCCGCCCGCTGGCTACCGCATCGCGAAATACGCGCTCGGCGCCGACTACCACGACGTAATCCTCGAGCGCCTGAAGCAGCTCTGCGAGGTGATGCGTGAGCTTGGCGGAGAGCAGAAGCCTTACGTCGACACCGGTCCGGTGCTCGAAAAACCCGTCGCGGCCGCCGCTGGCCTCGGCTGGCAGGGTAAGAGCACGATCCTCATCCACCGCGGTGCAGGCACCTGGCTTTTCCTCGGCGTCATCCTGACCACGCTCGAGCTCGAGGCCACGTCGGCCAAGGAGCCGGACCGCTGTGGTACGTGCACGCGTTGCATCGACGCCTGTCCGACGGCGGCGATCTTTGCTCCCTATAAATTAGATGCCCGCAAGTGCTTGGCTTACCTGACCATCGAGCACAAGGGCGCTATTCCCGTCGAATACCGCGAAGCCCTCGGTGATCGCGTGTTCGGTTGCGACGACTGTCTCGATGTCTGCCCGTGGAACAAGTGGG
>CAINSX010000227.1 GCA_903853185.1 uncultured Opitutia bacterium | reverse complement strand
GCTTCGTGTTCCCGCTGAACAAGAACCTCTGGACCAGCTCGTTCGTCCTGTGGACCTGCGGTTGGGGCAGCCTATTGCTCGCCTTCTTTTATTGGACCATCGACGTGCGCGGCTGGCTGCGCGCCTTCGGCGCTTTCTTCGCCGTCATCGGCATGAACTCCGTCCTGATCTATCTCTCCAGCAAGTTCATCAACTATGACTTTACCTCGAAGGCCTTGTTCGGCGGCCTGGCCAAGGCGGTTTCGCCGGCCGTAGGTTCGCTTATCCTTGCGGTCGGGTTCTTCGCTGTCGAATGGATGCTCTTCTGGTTCCTCAAGCGCCAGAAGCTTTTCCTCAAGGTGTAGGGCAGGGCGGGTCTTCGCTTGTCTTCCCTTCGCGCGTGAGGACGCTGTCTGCATGGACGAACCTGAGCTAAAAATCACCCGGGGCGATATCATCGCTCGAGGTGTCCTCTGCCATTGCCCCAACTGCGGCAAGCGCGGCCTGCTCGCCTCGTGGTTCCGACTGAATAAGGCCTGCCTGTCCTGTGGTATGGATCTCGCCCGCTCGGCCGGCATCTATTCCGGGACGACTTCGATCGGCTATGTCGCCGCCATCGTCTTCGTCATCATTCCCGTCTGCTTCCTCGTGGCCTTTAAGGTGCTGTCCGTGACCGCTGGCGTCCTGCTTGGCATCTTCGGTTCCTTTGGCTTCATCGTCCTGGTCTACCCTCTCATGCTCTGCTGGATGGTGATGGCCTATCACGTGGCCATGCCGGGGGAACTGCCCGCCAATGGCGGTCGCGAAGGTCGGGACGAGTGACCGCATAGGTCCTTGACTTACATCTTCATATCTAGATAAGAAGATACTTCAGATGTCACGCCAACTGCTCATCGATGCACTCCGCAGTCCCGTGCGCCCCACGGTGTCGGTGGAGTTCTTTCCACCCAAGGACGTGGAGGGTGGTGCGCGCATGCTCAAGGTCGCCGCAACGCTGAAGCCGCTGGGCATTGATTTCGCCTCTCTGACTTACGGTGCCGGGGGCACCTCCCGTGACACCACGATCACCTACGGGGCCGAGCTCGTGAAGATGGGAATCCCGCTGATCGGGCACCTGACTTGCGTCGGGCATTCCCGCGCCGAACTCTCAGGCATCATCAAGGAATATGACCGCGCCGGTTTCTCTGGCATCCTCGCCTTGCGCGGTGATCCGCCCAAAGGGCAGAAGGACTTCATCGCGCATCCGGAGGGCTTCGCGCACGCGCAGGGGCTCGTCCGCCAGATCGCTGCGGAGCAGCCAGGACGTTTTGCGGTCGGGGTCGCTGGCTTCCCCGAGCGGCATCCGGACGCTGTCGATGATCTTTCTGACATCCGTTTTCTCGCGGGCAAGGTCGCGGCCGGAGCGGACTTCGTGACCACGCAGCTCTTCCTCGATAACGAGGACTACTTCCGTTTCGTCGCCCGGGCCCGAGCTGCCGGCGTCGTGGCGCCGATCTTGCCGGGCATCATGCCGGTCCTTTCTCTGAAGCAGGCCCGCAACTTTTGCGGCTTCTGCAAGGCACGCATCCCGGACGCCTTGGTCCGGGAACTCGAGGCCTGCGGCCCCGACGAGGAGGCTCAGCGCCAGGTCGGCGTCTCCTGGGCGGTCCGTCAGGCGAGGGGCTTGGTTGCCCGTGGCGCACCCGGTTATCACGTGTATATCCTCAATAAGGCTGAATCGGCGGTGGAGCTGTTCGCGGCCTTGCGTGATTAAGCCGCACTGGCCTCCAATAGGTTTGTAAAGCCACTCCGCCGGACGTGTGATGGGGCATGGCCAATACCCCTGTTTCTTCGGCATCCGGCTGGCAACGTGGCTTCTGGTGCTTGATGGGGACGCAATTCCAGAACGCTTTCAGCGATAACGCGCTCAAGCAGCTGATCATCCTGGTGCTCCTAGCTAGCGCCGTCGGCGCCGCCGAGGAAGATCGGCTGGTCTCCTTGGTGACGGCCGTCTTCTCCGCTCCTTTCATCCTTTTCGCGATGTTGGGCGGCTGGTTGGCGGATCGGAATAGCAAGCAGCGCGTGATGGTGGGCGTGAAGGTAGCCGAGATGGGGATCATGGCTTTCGCCGCGCTGGCCTTGGCGCTTCCTGGCCTGCCGCTGAAGTTGTGTGCTATTTTCCTGATGGGCTGTCACAGCGCCATCTTCGCTCCGTCCAAGTATGGTATCCTGCCGGAAATCCTCCCGCATGAGAAACTATCTTGGGGTAACGGTATCCTTGAGTTGCTGACTTTCCTCGGCGTCATCCTTGGCACGGTGGCCGCCGGAATCTTCTCGGACGTCTTTAAGGGGCGGGAGTGGATTGCCGGTCCGATCCTGGTGGCGATTGCTTTCGGTGGCTGGATACTCAGTCACTGGATTACGCATGTGCCGGCCGCCGACCCGACCTGCCCGGTCCGGATTAATCCCGTCACCGACCTCTGGCGTCAGCTCCGAGTTATGAAGCAAGATCGCGATCTCTGGCGCGCGTGCTGGGGTAATACAGGCTTCTATTTCATCTCGGCCTTGGTGATGATGAACGTGGTGGTCTTCGGGAAGAGCGTGCTGAATCTTACCGGCTTTCAGAATAGCATGATGAACGTCGCGTTGGCCCTTGGCATTGGTGTCGGCAGCGTTGTCGCCGGCTACGCTTCGCGCGGCCACATCGAATATCGCCTCGTACCGATCGGCGCCCTCGGCCTGGCTTTGAGCACCGTACCGATGGGGATGGAAGGCGTCACGGCCGATACGTTCCGTATCTGCATGGCCACCTTGGGCTTCTCCGCCGGACTCTTTATCGTCCCGGTTGTCTCCGTCATCCAGCATCGCCCCTCGCCCGAGAGCAAAGGCGCGGTGCAAGGTACCGTGAGCAGCCTGAGCTTCATCGGCATCATGGCCGCCGCCGGCGTCCAATGGATCGCGCGCGAGACCTTCCATATCACCTCCGGGCAGGTTTTCTGGGTGTGCGGGGTGTCGGCGATTATCTGCGGCTCCTATGCAGCCATTTCCCGGGGTCGGTTCATTAAGGCGGAGTAAGTCGAAGCACTTCTTAATCTTGGATTAAGGGCGGTTTGTGTAGAATATACGTCCAGCTCCCGATGCGCATCCTAATCGTAGAAGACGAAGCCCCCTTGCGTAATAGCCTCCTGAAGCTGCTCCGCGAGGAAGGCTATGCCGCCGACGCCGCGGCTAATGGCGAGGAAGGTCTCCATAAGGCGATGGAGTGCGATTACGACGCCATCGTGCTCGACTACCTCATGCCGGTCATGGACGGACGCGAGATGCTCCGCCGCCTGCGCCACACCAAGCGGACTCCGGTCATGATGCTCACTGCCCGTAATTCGGTCGACGATCGCGTCGCTGGCCTCGATCTCGGCGCCGATGATTACGTCTCGAAGCCCTTCGTGCAGCAGGAGCTGCTCGCCCGTCTGCGTGCGCTCGTCCGTCGCAACCACAGCTCGGCCGCCGCGGTGATCTCCCTCGGCGACGTCGTGATCGACACGACCGCCCGGCGCGTCACGAAGGCCGGCAAGGATGAGCCCGTCACTGGCCGGGAATACGGCCTACTGGAATACCTTGCGCATCGCCGCGGCGCCGTGGTGCCGCGCGCGGAGCTCTACGAACACCTCTTCGACGAGAACGAGGACACGCTCTCGAACCTACTGGAAGTGCACGTCTGCAACCTGCGTCGCAAGCTGGGCGCGGAGCTCATCAAGACGCGCCGCGGCCTGGGTTACGTGATCGAGGCGGCCCCGAAGGCGCCCTGAGGCCATGATCTTCCATTCCATCCGCTGGCGCATCCTGGCCTGGAACTTCGGCCTGCTCGCCGCTACGGCCGCCGTGTTGCTGGTCGCCTTCTACCGTCATGAGAAGCAGGCCCGCCTGCAGGAGCTGGACCTCCGTCTGCGTCAGGAGATGACCCGCGGCATGGGTGCGCTTAATGAAGTTGTCCCCGGCGTCGCCGGTCCACGTAATCCTGCGCCCGCCGTCCGTCCCAACGGCAAGGCGGCCGCCCGGGCGGACAGCCCGGAGCAGCGCGCGACGAAGGCGAAGGCCGCCTTGGTCGAGGTCGCCGGTACCGGCGTCTGGATTCAGGTCGTCGACCTCGAAGGTCACTCCCTCTATCGCTCCGCCAACGCGCCGGCCGAACCGGAGCTGGTCACCCAGGCCTTAGCCGACCTCGAGGCGAAGCCGGACGACGGCCCCGCCCGCCCGCAAGACCTCATGGTCACGTTGCCCGGCCATCGGGTCCTGCTGCATCGTCCGCCTGGCCGCAATCTCGTCATGTTCGGGAGCCCGACCGCGCAACTGGATGGCGCGCTCGCTGCGCTGGCCCGGAGCCTGGCCCTCGCCGGATTCGCTATCGTGTTTGTCGGCTGCGGCATCGGCTGGGTGCTGGCCGGGCGTTCGCTCAAGCCCATCGACCGTATCGCCGCGGACGCCGAAGGCATCGCCGCCGGCGACTTTGGTCGCCAGATCGATGTCGAGGATACCGAGAGCGAGCTCGGCCGCCTCGCCGTGGTGCTCAACGACACCTTCGGAAAGATGAACGCCGCTCGCGAGCACATGGCTCAGTTCACCGCCGACGCCTCGCACGAACTGCGGACGCCGCTGACGGTCATCCTTTCCGACAGTCAGGGTGCTTTGCGTCAGGAGCGTAAGCCGGAGGAATACCGCGCCACGCTCGAGACCATCAAGCAGTCAGCGCTTCGTATGAAGTCGATTTCCGACGCCCTGCTGGAGCTGGCCCAAGGTGATGCCGGCCGGCCCGTCGCGCAGGATGCCTGCGACCTGGCCGACCTGGCCGACGAATCCGTCGCCTTGCTTGGACGCGTCGCCCGCGAGCATGGCGCCAAGCTCGTTGCGCAGCTCGAAGGCGCGCCCGTCATGGGCGACGCCGGCCGCTTGGGCCGCGTGATCCTCAATCTTACCATCAACGCCATCCTGCATAACGAAGCGGGGGTCACCGTGACCGTGACGACCGGTGTTTCCGACGGCTTCGCGGAGTTACGCGTGGCCGACGACGGTCGCGGCATCGCGCCAGAGAACTTGGGCGGTATCTTCGAGCGCTTTCGGCGCGTCGATGCCTCGCGTTCCCGTCACACCGGCGGCGCCGGCCTCGGCCTCGCGATCGTCAAGCAGACGGTTGAAGCCCACGGGGGCACAATCACCGTGACCAGTGAGGTCGGTAAGGGTACCGTCTTTGTCGTCCGCCTTCCGAAGCCCTGATCAGACCGTCGCCAGCACGCGCTGCTTGATCTCCGCGATGGGCATCGCGTTGAGCAGGACGGGCGAGAGACGGTTCTCGTTGATCAGCGGAAGCCCCGTAAGGCGTTCGCTGAGCACGAGGTTGCGGTTGGCGGCGACTTCGTCGACGCGGTCCACCGGCGTGAAGCGAGGGGTGGATTTGAGGACTTCCGGGTTCGTGCGGATGAGGTCGCCGATGGCCAGGACGACCTCGGCGAAGCGGTCCAGCTCATCCTTCGTGTAGGATTCCGTCGGCTCGATCATCAGGCCGAAGACCTCGGGGAAGGCGACCGTCGGGGCGTGGAAACCGAAGTCGAGGAACAGCTTGCCGACGCGGGCGATGATGCTCGCACGCGGGATGCCGGCTGCCTCGATGCGCTTGAAGTCCTCTTCCGTCAGCGTGAGGATGAATTCGTGCATGCGTGGCACGCCGTCGGCCGCCGCGGGCAGCGACGGGAAGGACTTGCCGAGCTTCGAGAAGAGGTAGCGGCTGGAGAGCACGGACATCGCGGCCATCCGGCGGACGCCTTCCTTGCCGAGGCGTTGCAGATAGGTGTAGACGCGCACCTTATGGGCGAAGTTGCCCCAGTGGCGATGGAACGAGCCGATGCTGTGCTTCGGTTTGACCGGCACGTAGACGTCGCCCTGCTTCGCGATCTGGAATCCCGGGAGGAAGTCGATGAGGCG
>CAINSX010000226.1 GCA_903853185.1 uncultured Opitutia bacterium | reverse complement strand
GTCGCGGCCTACCACCGCCTCTTCTCCGACGAGACCATGCCGCTCGCCCAGCGCCAGGCCTTGCTCGCCCAGCAGCGCAGCGTGCTCGATGCCGTCCTCGAAGACGCCGCCCGCGTGCGCCGCGGACTCTCGCGCAGCGACGTCGATAAGCTCGATGAATATTTCCAGAGCGTGCGCGACATCGAACTCCGCCTGTCCAAGGATGAGCAGTGGCTCGATCGCCCCAAGGCCCGCGCCCCCTTCCCGGAGCCCAAGCAAGGCTTGGCCGGCAAGGACGAGATCAAGGTGATGTATGACCTCATCGTCGCCGCGCTCCAGACCGACAGCACCCGCGTCCTGACCTACCGCCAGCCCGTCAGCGCCTTGCTGGCCAGCCTCAATATCAAAGTGGCTTCGCACGACATGAGCCACTACTCCCCGGGCGAGCGCATGGAAGCGGCGCAGAAGCGCGACCTCGAGCAAAGCAAGCTACTCGCCGGCCTGCTCACCAAGCTCAAGGCCACCAAGGAGGCCGATGGCAGCAGCCTCTTCGACCATACCACGGTCGCTTACGGCAGCAATATCCGCACCGTCCACTATCTGGACAACTGCCCGACGCTCATCGCCGGCGGCGGCTCAGGCATCCGCCTCGGCCAGCACGTCGCGCTCCAAGGTAAGAGCACCCCGCTGTGCAACCTGTGGCTGACACTCCTGCAAGGTAGCGGAGCCAAGGTGGATAGCCACGGCGATAGCAACGGCATCATCAAGGAACTCAAATCCT
Source organism: uncultured Opitutia bacterium (assembly GCA_903853185.1). Classification (GTDB taxonomy): domain Bacteria; phylum Verrucomicrobiota; class Verrucomicrobiia; order Opitutales; family UBA953; genus UBA953. The sequence continues at coordinate 3,289 of CAINSX010000226.1, read as the reverse complement.
GACCTCCTTATCCATGAAAACACTCCACCTCCTCCTGCTCACCCTCGCGTTGCCCGTCTTCGCCCAAGACGGCTTCAAGCCGCTCTTCAACGGCAAGGACCTCTCCGGCTGGGATGCCGAACCGGGCCTCTGGAAGGTCGAGGACGGCGTGCTCGTCGGCACGAGTGAACCAGGCAAACCGAAGACGAATTCGTTCCTGATCTGGAACGGCACAGCGAAGGACTTTGAGATCCGCGCCACGATCAAGGTCGTCGGCGATAACAATTCGGGCGTACAATACCGTAGCCGTCGCCTGCCTGAGATCACCCCTTGGACGATCCTCGGCTACCAGTGCGACGTCCATCCGACCGAAGTCCATACGGGCATGACCTACGAAGAGCGCGGACGTGGCATTTTTGGCTACAACGGCATGGACGTGGTCATGGATCCGACTGGCCAGCGCTGGCAGGTCGGCGAGCGCCCGCGCGTGCAGGCCGACCTCTCCCAGTGGAACGAGTTCACGGTGATCGCCCGCGGCAATCGCCTCGAGCACAAGGTCAACGGCCAGACGACCTCGGTCTTCATCGACCACGACGAGAAGGGCCGCGCCCTCGACGGCCTCATCGCCATCCAGCTCCACGCCGGCAACCCGCATAAGACCTACGTGAAGGCCATCCTTCTCAAGGTCCTCGAAGACGGCCCTATCCTGCCCTTCGACCAAGCCACCCTCCCCGCCGGCTCCAAGAAGATCGACCGACCCAAGGTCGTCAGCGCCCAGGGCAAGACGCCCACGCCGAAGAAGAAGTAAGCCCGAACCAATCCCGCATAATGGGGTCAGACCCTCTTAATGGGGTCTGACCCCATTTCCGTCTTTGCAGTCCTGCACCCTGGCACCGTAGTCTACCCCATCCCCCATGCGCCCCCTGTTCGCCCTGATTTTCGCCACCCTGACGGCCTTCGCCGCCACGCCGTCGCGACCTAATGTCGTACTGATCCTCGCCGACGACTTGGGCTTCTCTGACCTCGGCAGCTATGGCAGCGAGATCGCCACGCCAAACCTGGACGGCCTCGCGAATAACGGCGTGCGCTTCACGCAGTTCTATAACACCGCACGCTGCTGGCCTTCACGAGCCGCCCTACTCACGGGCTACTACGCGCAGGAAGTCCACCGCGACGGCATGACCGGCATCGGCGGGGGCGGCCAAGGCGTCCGCCAATCCTGGGCCCGCCTGCTGCCCGATTACCTGAAGCCCGCCGGCTATCGCAGCTACCATAGCGGCAAATGGCATATCGACGGCAAGGTCCTCACCTCCGGCTTCGACCGCTCCCTGAACATGGAGAACCAGGGCAATTACTTCACCGCCAAGGGCAACTCCATCGATGACGTACCCGTCAAAGTTCCGGCCGACGAGAAAGGCTACTACGCCAGCATCGCCGTGGCCGACCACGCGATCGAGTGTCTCAAGGACCACGCGGCCAACTACAAGGACCAGCCTTTCTTCCATTACATTCCCTTCATCTCTCCGCACTTCCCGCTCCACGCCCTCCCTCAGGATATCGCCAAGTATCGCGATAAGTATCTCGCCGGATGGGAAGCCCTGCGCGCCTCGCGCTTCGAACGCCAGAAGACGATGGGCATTACGAACACCACGCTCTCGGCGCTCGAACGAGAAGTCGGCCCGCCCTACGCCTTCCCCGACGCCATCAAGAAACTCGGATCCGGCGAAGTGAACCGCCCACTCCCTTGGGCCGAACTAACCGACGAGCAGCGCCGCTTCCAGGCCACCAAGATGGCCATCCACGCCGCGATGGTCGACCGCATGGACCAGGAGATCGGACGCATCATCGCCCAGCTCAAAGCCATGGGCGCCTACGAGAACACGCTCATCCTCTTCGCCTCGGACAACGGTGCCAGCGCCGAGATCATGGTGCGCAATGGCGGGCACGACCCCCAGGCCGAGATGGGCAGCGCCGCCACCTACCTCTGCCTCGGGCCCGGCTTCTCCAGCGCCGCCAACACGCCGCACCGTCGCCATAAGACCTGGGTGCACGAGGGCGGCATCAGCACGCCCCTCATCGCCTCCTGGCCCGCCGGCATCGCCGCCCACGGCGAACTCCGCCATACGCCGGGCCACGTCGTCGACATCGTGCCGACGATCCTCGAACTCGCCGGCACCCAGAAGCCTGCCGACTGGAAAGGCCAGCCGATGCCTCCCGCTCCGGGCAAAAGCCTCGTGGCCGCGCTGAAGAGCGATGTCACGATCGAGCGCTCCAGCCTCTGGTGGCTGCACGAGGACAACAAGGCCATCCGCGTCGGCGACTACAAGATCGTCGCCGCCAAGGGCGACGCTTGGGAACTCTACGACCTGAAGACCGATCGCGCCGAACAGAACAACCTCGCCGCGAAGATGCCCGATAAGGTCAAAGAACTCGCTGCCCTCTGGCAGAAGCAGGCCGACGAGATCGCCGCCGTCGCCAAGCTCACGCTGAACGAACAGCCCAAGGGCAAAGCCAAGAAGAACGCCCACTGAACTGGCTCCACGTTTGCACGGCATTTCGTCCATACCCCTACCCCTAATCTCATGCGCTCCCTCCTCGCCCTCCTGCTGCTCGCCCCGCTGGCAGTGCTTAACGCCGCCGACGCCCCGAAGGCTAACGCCCCCAAGAAACAAGACCGGCCGACGCCGCCGACGCGCGCCTTCGACGCCCCGGGCGCGCCGAAGTTCATCCCGTTGAACGGCAAGCAGACCCTCGAAGACGGCAATTACCTCGTCGGTCCGGACTATGTCGCCGTGCCCGAATCCAAGGCCAACCCCGCCGTCCCGCAGGGCAAGGTCCAGCAGTTCCAGATCGATTCCAAGACCACCCAGCGCTTCAACCCCGGCATCGCCCGCGACACGTTCGGCACGCCCGACCCGAAGAACCCCAAGACCCTCATCGTCGACATCCATAACATCGACTACAAGCGCACCATCACCGTCTACATCCCGGCCCAGTACGTGCCCGGAACAGCCGCCCCGCTCCTCCTCACGCATGACGGACCCGGCCTCGGCAAGCCGGACATGAACACCGCCCACATCCTCGACAACCTGATCGCGGCGAAGCGTATCCCGGCCCTCATCATGGTGCAGATCGCCAACGGCGGCGGCGACGCCCAGGGCCACGAGCGCGGCAAGGAATACGACACGATGTCCGGCCTCTACGCCGAGTACATCCAGCACGAGGTGCTCCCGCTCGTCGAAAAAAACTTTGGCGTGAAGTTCACGTCCGACCCCGAAGGCCGCGCCACGATGGGCACGAGCTCCGGCGG
>CAINSX010000225.1 GCA_903853185.1 uncultured Opitutia bacterium | reverse complement strand
CCCCCCTTGAGTTAAGCCTCTGTCTCCCTTGTCACCTGGTCAACTTGTCAACCGGCCAGCTAGTTATTTCTCCTCTTAAGCCTCCGAGCCTCTGGTCAACTAAGCCTCTCATTAGCCTCTCCCCTTGCCCACGTGCCCACGTGCCAGCTTACCCCCTAAATAAAATGTCCTCCCTCTGCGTCCTCGGTCTCGGCTACATCGGCCTCCCGACCGCGTCCATCTTCGCGACGAAGGGACGCCGCGTCCTCGGCGTCGATATCTCCGCGTCGGTGGTCGAGACGATCAACAGCGGCCGCATCCATATCCAGGAACCTGACCTCGACGTCCTCGTCCGCGCGGCGGTGCAGTCCGGTAACCTCAAGGCTTCGACGAAGCCTGCGGCGGCCGACGTCTTCATCCTCGCGGTTCCTACGCCTTTCATCGCCTCATCTGACGGCGCCCGCATCCCCGATCTTTCGTTTGTCGAGGCTGCTACCCGTTCGATCGCCCCATTTGTCGCCACCGGCAATCTGGTCATCCTCGAATCCACGTCGCCGGTCGGCACGACCGAGAAGGTGAAGGGCTGGCTCGAAGCCGAACTTGCGAAACGCGGCCGCAAGGTCGACGGCCTGCTCTACGCGCATTGCCCGGAGCGCATCCTGCCCGGCCAGATGCTCAAGGAGCTGGTCTCCAATGATCGCATCTGCGGCGGGCTGACGCCTTCCGCTTCCGAGAAGGCCCGCGACCTCTACGCGACGTTCTGCACGGCGCAGATCTTCCTGACCGACGCCCGCACGGCCGAACTGGCTAAGCTCACCGAGAACGCCTACCGCGACGTCAACATCGCCTTCGCCAACGAGCTCTCGCTGATCTGCGACAAGCTCTCGATCGACGTCTGGGAGCTCATCCGCCTGGCGAACCGACACCCGCGCGTGAAGATCCTCCAGCCCGGCCCGGGTGTCGGCGGACACTGCATCGCGGTCGACCCTTGGTTCATCGTCGACGCCGCTCCGGCCGAAGCTCGCCTCATGCGCACCGCTCGCGAGGTCAATGACTCCAAGCCACATCACGTCGTCACCCAGGTCCGCGCCGCCGCGGGCCAAGACGCCGTCGTCGCCTGCCTCGGCCTCGCCTTCAAGGCGAACGTCGATGACCTCCGCGAATCTCCCTCGGTCGAGATCGCCGCGCACCTTGCCGATGCCGGCCTAAAGGTACTCGCCGTCGAGCCGCACGTGACCGCTTTGCCGAAGGCGCTGCAGGGCAGGGCGGAACTCGTCCCGCTCGCCGACGCGCTTGCTCGTGCCTCCGTCATCGTCCTCCTTGTCGATCATCGCGCCTTCGCCGGCCTCACCCTCGAGCAGCTCAAGGGGAAGAAATTGATTGATACACGAGGTGTGGTGCGGAGTTGAAGTGCAAAGGCGCAAACCGGCCTAAGGCCTGTGCAAAGGTGAAAGGCAAAAGACAGCACTCAAAGGGAGACCGGAAACCGGATAGGATGCTGCGGCTATTATTCTTTTGGGTGACGGGTGTCGGCCACCGGGGCATCAGCCCTTCGGGCGTCAGCCGTTCAGCTCTCGGCCGCCGGCTCCGGGTTCCTGCTGATGTAATGGGTAGGGTCGGGACCGCATCGCGACATAGCTGTATCATAGGTAGGGACGGTTCTCCGAACCGTCCGTTCGGCGGGCTCGGAGAGCCCGCCCTACCCAAGGCACCCCAGCCAACCCTCCGGTTTCCGGTCCCCCTTTGAGTTCTTACCACTCTCTCCGGCCAACTGGCCAACCGTTCAACTGATCAACCACGCTTCGTTCGGCTTCATCCATTCAGTCCTCTATTCAGCCCTCGACTCAGTCCTCTAGCTTTCCAGTGCTCCTTCCTCTTCTCCATCACCTGGGTCCCCGTTGGCTTGCCCGTCGCGTGCGCTGGGTATGTGAGCGTAGGCTCGGGATCTGGGAATGGCGCTCGCCGATGCGCCCGTGGAAAGATTTCGCAGTCGGCTTCGACCCTATTGATTGGCGTAAGTCCGCGCCGCGTCTGCCGATTGCCAACCTGGACCGGAGCCATCTCGCTCCTCAGCTTGAAGCGTGGTCCGTCGAGTCCGGCGCTACGCCGGTCGCCGAAGCGGACGCTTTCGCCCGCGGCTACGCCCGGCTCTTCTCACATCAGCTCGTCGAGGTCGGTCGGCCGGACCGCTGGACGCGTAATGTCCTGACCGGCCGATCCATCGACCCATACCGACATTGGTCGCGTATCGACGATGCCGGCGCCGATGACATCAAGGGCGTCTGGGAGCTCTCCCGTTTTCCCTGGGCCTACGCCCTCGTCCGTGCCTGGCTGCGCGACGGCGACGACCATCACGTGGAGCTCTTCTGGTCGACGCTCGAGGATTGGATGGCTCGCAATCCTCCCAATCGTGGGCCGAACTGGATGTGCGGACAGGAAGCTGCATTTCGCCTGATCGCCGTCACGTTCGCCGTCCAGTCCTTCCGCGATCACCCCTCGACGACCGACGTCCGTCTGGCACTCGCGGCCCGTTTCGCCGATGCCACCGCCCAGCGT
>CAINSX010000224.1 GCA_903853185.1 uncultured Opitutia bacterium | reverse complement strand
TCATGGGCGGCCTTGGGGGCGACGAACCGACGTGTGACGCGCTTCGGCGAGCTTCGACGGGTAATCGAGGGTGAAGTGCAGGCCGCGGCTTTCGCGACGTTGGAGCGCGCAGTCGATGATGAGTTCTGCCACCTGAATCAGATTGCGCAGTTCCAGCAGGCGCGGCTCGACGCGGAAGTTCCAGTAATATTCCCGGACTTCGTCGGATAGGGTGCCGATGCGCGTGCGGGCGCGTTGGAGTCGCTTGGTGGAGCGGACGATGCCGACATAGTCCCACATGGTGCGGCGGAGCTCGTCCCAATTGTGGGTAAGCACCACGCGTTCGTCCGGATCGCCGGCCGATCCGTCGATCCAGGCTGGTAGCGGAGTCGAGGTGTCACGCTTGGCGATGATCTCATCGTGGGCCGCGGCGGCGCCATCGTGGGCCAGCACGACCGCTTCGAGTAGGGAATTGGAGGCCAGACGATTGGCACCATGCAGTCCCGTGCACGCGACTTCTCCGACAGCGAAAAGGCCAGGGAGGGAGGTCTGGCCTCGCAGGTCAGTGGCGACGCCGCCGCACAGGTAGTGCGCGGCGGGAACCACTGGAGCGGGCTCCTTGGTGAGGTCGAAGCCGGCCTTGAGGCAGGTGGCGTAGATGTGCGGGAAACGTTCGGCGAAGTGGCCTTTGGCTACCTGGGTAGCATCGAGCAGGACGTGCGGTGCGCCATCGCGCTTCATCACCGAATCAATCGCCCGGGCAACGATGTCTCGCGGAGCAAGGTCGCCCAAGGGGTGGAAGTCCTTCATGAACGCTCGCTGGGAAAGGTCGCGCAGGATGGCGCCTTCGCCGCGCACGGCTTCGGAGATGAGAGCTCGGCTGCCGTCCGGAGCTTTAAGCGCCGTCGGATGGAACTGGACCATCTCCATGTCACGCACTTCGGCGCCGGCACGGTAAGCCATCGCGATACCGTCGCCGGTGGCGATGTCGGGATTCGTCGTGAACTGGTAGACCTGACCGGTGCCGCCGGTAGCGAGGACGACAGCATCAGCGGAAAGCGTTTCAACGCGTCCAGCCTTCGTGTTGAGCACGTGGAGGCCGAGGACACGGTCTTCTGAGGAACCAATCGGGCAGGTTCCGAGCTTGGCTCGGGTGATGAGGTCGATGGCAAGGTGGTGTTCGAGCATCACGACCTTGGGCGAACGGGCGATGGCGCGGAGGAGGGCGGATTCGATCGCGCGACCCGTCATGTCACGGGCGTGCAGGATGCGGCGCTGGGAGTGACCGCCTTCGCGGCCGAGGTCAGGTCGTCCGTCGGTACCGTTTTCGAATTCGACGCCCCAGGCGATGAGTTCGGCGACACGAGCAGGTCCTGATTCGATGATGTGTGTCACCGCATTCAAATCGCAGAGACCGTCGCCGGCCGTCAGGGTGTCTTTGACGTGGCTCTGGAAGTCGTCCGTCTTATCGGTGACGCAGGCGATACCTCCTTGGGCCCAGTTCGTGTTGGATTCCGAGCTCGTCTTCTTCGTCACGATGGCGACGGAATGGCCGCGCTGAGCCAGGTTGAGCGCGAAACTCAGCCCGCCGATGCCGCTGCCGACGATGATTGCCTCGAAATGGGTCGCCATTGAGGGTTAGACCGTAGGGGGAGGCAGGATGTGAACAAGCGGATTTGACGGGGAGAGCCGCACCCCCTAAACCCCCCTAAAAGTGGAAATTCTTCTCATAGCTGCCTGCTTGTTGGTCACCGCCTTGTTCGTCTTAGCCGAGATGGCCTTGGTGTCCTCCAATCGCAGGCGTCTGGCCAAGATGGCTGAAAACGGCGACAAGGGTGCCGCCAAGGCTTTGGCCCTGCTGGCCGATCCATCGAAGTTCCTCTCGACGGTTCAGGTAGGCATGACCTTCGGTGGCATCATCGCCGCTATCTACGGTGGTCCGCCTTTGGCACTTAAGCTCAAGCCACTGCTGGATGCCAGCCAGTGGGAGTTTATGGTCGAGCACTCGCAGGTGATCTCAGAAGGCGTTATCTCTTTCATCATCGGCGCTCTCACTGTTATCTTCGCTGAAATCGTCCCGAAGCGCCTGGCCCTGGTTGAGTCTGAAAAGATGGCCTCGGCCTTAGCTCGTCCGATGGCCTTGGTCGCCGGTCTTTCATCGCCTCTGGTTAACTCCATGAGCTGGTGCGCCGACATCATCATGCTCGCGTTCGGACGCAAGCGAGCCCCCGAGGACACGATGTCGGAAGACGAACTTCGGATGATGGTCGACCAGGGGATGGCTTCCGGTGTGCTGCACGCCGCCGAGCATCGCATGGTGCATGGCGCTCTTTCGCTTGATCTGATTACCGCTGAGCAGCTCATGACGCCGAGTAATCGGGTCGTCTGGCT
>CAINSX010000223.1 GCA_903853185.1 uncultured Opitutia bacterium | reverse complement strand
TTCGAAGGTTCCGAGATCCGCCGCGGCGGCGCCTGAGCCTATTTCGCCGACGGGGCGACGGCTTCAATCAGATTCTCTTCGCCTTCCTTGACCACAAGGAGAGGTGACTTACTGCGCTGGTCCGCCGGCCGGTCGTCGCGCAGGAGGTTACCGGTCACGAGGCTACGGCTGAGGCGGGTCAGGCGCAGGGCGGCCCCGTCACTGTCGAGGATACTGTTGTTCGTGAGGCGTAGGCGGGAGCAGTCGGTGACATCCACCGCGGCCTCATGGCCATGCCCGCCCAAGACGATGTTGTCGGAAAAGCTCGAGTCCTGGATCCGGCTCAGGATGACGCCGTTCTTCTCGGCGAGATCGTTGCCATTGACGATGTAACGGGGGTTTCGGTCGAAGTTGTTACCGCTGATCATGATATTGGAGCTGTCCTCAACGACCAAGTCGTAGGCGAAGCCCTCCCAGAAGGTGTTGGCCGTGATCGTCACGCCGCGGGCTTGGCGGATCTCGACGTTCACCTCGACGTCGCTGAACACGTTGCCGGTGATGGTCACGTTGCCCTCGCGGGTCGTCGCCCGGCCGCCCCGGCGGACGATGGAGTCGTCCTTGCCGGCGCCGAGGATGCGGATGTTCGCCGAGCCGGGTGCCTTATGCGTGTGCTGGAGCGTGCAGCCGGTGATAGTGACTTCGCCGATGGAGCCGCCGGTGGAGTCGAGTTCAACGTTGGCGGCTGGCTTGCCCTTGGCGTCGTGGTTAGCCTCGATGTCGCAGGTGCCGATCTGGACGTTACGGACGTTGCCTCCGCGGGAGACGACCCCGCCGCCGCCGTTGTAGCTGATGTGCGATCCGACGATGTTCGACTGGTGCAGGTTGACGTCGTCGTAGAAGACCCCGATGCCCGTGTTATGGTAGAGGTTGCAGGCGTTGATGATGATGTTGCGATTCGACTTTGTGAGGTGGATCGCGTGACGGCATTCGCGGATGAGCACATGCTCGACCGTGAGCTGCATCACGCCCGTGGCTTCGATGCCGTCCGCTTCGGCGTGCGCGCCGACAATCTCGATGCCTGCGACGGAAGGTGCCCGCTCGTTCTGCCAGACTTGCGGCTTGAAGTTCCAGGGGTCCGCCGACTTGCCATGCGTCCCGATGAAATGCATGGCCGGGCCGGAGCCGGCCATGATGACCTGCGCCGTGCCGTCGCCGCTGATCGCGGCGTAACCCGTCTTGGTGAGGTCAATGGTGACCGTCTTTGTGAGTTTGTAGCGTCCCTTCGGGAGGCGGACCGAACCCTGGGTGTCGACGAGCTTCTGGAGCGCGGCGGTGTCGTCCGCCTGCCCGTCGCCGACGAGCGTCTGGGCGGAGAGGAGGGTCGTGAAAGCCAGCAGCGCGAGCAGGGAACGCATCAGCTTATTTGGCGGCGTTGAAGTAGCCTTCGGAAGCCATCCATTCGCCGGCGGCCTTGGTCCAGCCATCGACCGGCATCTTGGTTTGACGCGTGCCGAAGCCGTGGCCGCCCTTGGAGTAGACGTGGATCTCGGCCTGGATGTTCTGGCGTTTATACTCGATGTAGAGCTTCGCCGCTTCGAGCGGGTTGGCGCCGTCGTTATGCGCGACCGCGAAGAAGCAGGGCGGGGCGTCAGCGGGGACGGAGAAGCCTTCGCGGAACTTGGTCTTGTCCTCCTTCTCGAGGAAGCCGCCTCCGTAGACGAAGATCGTGAAGTCCGGGCCGCGCGGGTCGTCGACGCCGGGCCTCTGTTCGTAGGTGCGCGGGGTGCGGTCCCAAGAGGCGTGGCCGACGAGGTTGGCGCCCGCGGAGAAGCCGATCACGCCGACCCGCTTCGGGTCGATATTCCATTCCTTGGCGTGAGCGCGGACGAGGCCGAGCGAGCGCTGCAGGTC
>CAINSX010000222.1 GCA_903853185.1 uncultured Opitutia bacterium | reverse complement strand
GTGTTATAGAACTGCGTGAAGCGCAGGCCGTTCTTGGCGAGGGCGTCGAGGTTCGGTGTCGGGATCTCGCTGCCGTAGCAGCCGATATCCGAGAAGCCCATGTCGTCGACAAGGATGACGACGATATTGGGCTTGGGGGCGGCGGACGCTCCTGCCCCGAAGGCGAGGAGGGCCAGGAGGAGGTGGAGCGCTTTCATGTAAGGTTATTTAGAGTCTTCCTTCGCGGCCTTGGCGGACTTCTTCGTCGGCGGGCGGAGTTCGTCGGACGTCCAAGAATTCGGGTGATCCGCGAACTGCTTGCGGATACCGGTGACGAATTTGGCGTCGATCGGAGAGCCGTTGTGCTCCCATTCGCGACGGACGTAGGTGAGAACGCCGGCGATATCTTCGTCGCTCAGCATGCCCATCGGAGGCATCGAGAGGTCCCAGGTGCGGTTACCGACCTTCACGGGCCCGCCGAGACCGTTGAGGACGATGCGGGCGGTCACGTCGGGCTTGCCAAGAACCCAGTCGCTGTCGACGAGCGGAGGCGCGAGGCCGTCGAGGCCATAGCCGTGCGGCTGGTGACAGGCCGCGCAGAGGTTGGTGAAGGTGACCTTGCCCTTTTCGAAGAGCGCTTGTTGGGCCTTCGTGAGGGCGACAATCTTGGGCGGGGCGGGGGCGCCGGGTTTGCCGACCCAGGCGAGGCGCGCCGCGACGCTTTCGAGATTCTTGCCAGCGATAGCGTCGGTGACAGCCTTCTTCAGTTTGGCGAGCGAGACGGGTTCGGCGTTGAGCCAGATCGTCTTGAGCGACACGGCCTTCTTTGTCTTCGGGTCGCGGATGGATTGGTCGAGCCCGCGGAGGATCGCGGCGCGGAGATTGGTGCGATCGCCGAGGCTGGCGGCGATTTCGAGCATGCCTTCGAAGGGGCCAGCCTTGCCGGCCTGAGAGATCAGGGTGGCGAAACCATCGAGGACCGGGCCGGTCTGCTTGAGGTTGGCGGCAGAGCCCAACGCGGCGACGGCCTTGGCGAGGGTGACTTCGCGGCCGCGAGCTCCGGTGAGCGCGCCTTCGCGGACGAGCGCGTTGTCGCCGTGGGCGGCGAGCAGTTCGGCGAGCGCCTTGTCCGCGTCGGGCAGGTTCGCACCAGAAAGACGAATCGCCAGGTGGGCGAGCACCAGGACTTCCTTCTCATCCTTGAGCGTGCAGAGTTCGGCCAGCATCTCGGCCGGGGCGATGCGGATGGCGGCCGCGCGGACTTGGGCGTCGGTGTCCTTGAGGGCGAGACGGACGTCTTCAGCGCGGACGGCGGCGAGGCCATCGAGCGACCAGAGGGCGTGCAGGCGGGCCGTGGCGGGGGCCTTGACGTCGGCGAGCAGGCCACGCAGCGGGGTAGCGGCGGCGACGTCGGCGGATTCGACCAGCAGGCGCTGGGCGGTATCGCGCACCCAGCCGTTGGGGTGGGTCAGGAGCTTTACGCGAGCGGCGACGTCGACCGGGATCTTCGTGGCCTTGGGCGCGGCTTGGTCATCGCGGACGATGCGCCAGATACGGCCGCCGGAGACGGGTAGCTCGAGGTGGCGGGCCTTGATGTTGGCGATGAGGTAGTGCGTGAGGAAGGCCGGGTGCTGGAGCATGCCGCGGTAGAGGTCGACGACGTAGAGCGCGCCGTCGGGGCCGTTGGCCATCATCACCGGGCGGAAGCGTTCATCGGTCGACGTCAGGAATTCCTTTTCTTCGTAGGCGTTGGCGCCCGTGAGCAGGCCATCCTTCTCCGTGATCGTGATGCGCTTCACCAGGTTGGAGGAAGGCTCCGGGATGAAGGCGTTGCCGCGGAATTCGGCCGGGAAGGCGTCCCCGCGGTAGATTGCCGCGCCGCAGGTGGAAGTGGCGGTGGCGAGGGTGCCGTCGGCGCGGAGCGTCTTGGCATCATAGCCGCGGTTCACGCCGGGGGTCGGGTGGGAAGGGTAGACCGACTGGTCTTTGAGGACCTTGTTGTTGATGCCGAGTGCGTCGCGCAGCAGCGGATTACGGGCGTAGGCCGCGGCGGGCAGCAGGTCGGCGCGGAGCAGGTCGGAGTTATAGTTGTAGAACAGGCGGCCGGCATCGTCCTGGGTGAGACCCCACTGGCCGCGACCGAGCCCCGGGCCTTTCAGCCAGGCGCCGTTCGTGAGTTTGAAACTCGTGCCGTAGTTGGCGGCGTAGATGCGGTTATCCAGCGCCCAAGTCGGCGTATTGGCCATGTGTTCG
>CAINSX010000221.1 GCA_903853185.1 uncultured Opitutia bacterium | reverse complement strand
GGGTTGCCAGGCGTGTTGAAGCGCGCCTCGGCTCCCAGTCCGAGGAGATCTTGGACGGGGATGAAGGCGGCGATGCCGGGCGAGGCCAGCGCGGCTTCGGCGAGCGTGATATGCGGCGCATCCATCGTGCCGAAGACCGCTTCGACGCGGGTACGCTCCTCGGCCGAGGCTTGGGCGTACCAGCCGACGACGGTATCATTGTCATGCGTGCCGGTGTAGACGACGCGATCACGGGTGATGTTCTCCGGGAAGTGCGGATTGCCTTCGGGCGGCCCGCCGAAACCGAACTGTAGCACCGACATGCCGGGCAGGCCGGAGGCCTTGCGGAGTACGTCGACGCCGGGCGAAAGCAGGCCGAGATCCTCGGCGACGAGGGGCAGGCCGGAGAGCGCGCCGGTGAAGGCGAGACCGGGGCCATCGAACCATTGGCCTTCGCGGGCGTTGGGCGCGCCGGCGGGCACGCTCCAGAAATCATGGATGCCGCGGAAGTGGTCGATGCGGATCGCGTCGAAGAGTTCGAGGTCGTGTTGCACCCGCGCCTTCCACCAACTGAAACCGTCAGCGGCATGCCGCTCCCACGCGTAGAGCGGGTTACCCCATAGTTGCCCGTCGGCGGCGAAGTAGTCGGGCGGGACTCCGGCCACGGCGAGCGGCCGGCCCGCTTCGTCGAGCTGGAAGAGCTCTGGTCGGGTCTTGGCGTCGCAACCATCGGCGGAGACGTAGATGGGTTCGTCGCCGAAGAAGCGGATGCCTTTACCTTGTGCGTATTCGCGGAGGGTGCGCCACTGTTCGGCGAAGAGGAACTGGAGGACCTCGGCTTCGGCAATGAGGTCGGCCGGGGCTTCGTCGATCGTCCATTGGTCGGGAGCGGTGAAGCCGTTCACCTCGCGGAGCGCGGAGAAGCGACACCACGCTTCAAGCCAGCCGGCCTGTTTTTCGCGGAACCGCTGGAAGGCGGCGTTCTGCTTGAGCATCACGGCGCCGCGGCGTGCGGCGAGCTGCAGTGCGGGGCGCAGCTGATTCCACAGCCGACCGTAGTCGGTCCGGCTGTCGCTCCCGCGGCGTAGCGAGGCGATCTCCTCGGGCCTCAGTAGTTTACGCGTGCCGAGATCTGCGAGGTCGAGTAGGTAGGGATTGCCGGCAAAGACGGAGAGCGCCTGATAGGGTGAATCGCCATAGCCAGTCGGGCCGAGCGGACAGACCTGCCACCACGAGAAGCCCGCCGCAGAGATGATGTCGACGAAACGCCGGGCCTCGGCGCCGAGCGAGCCCACGGGGCCGTCGCCGGGCAGGGCGGTCGGATGAAGCAGGACGCCTGCGCTGCGGCGCGGGAAGGCGTGGCAGGTGAAAAGCTTCTCGACGTCGGTACCTGCCGCTGGGGCGCCTCGGGAGGCGCTCATCTTAGCGGAGTTTGGATTCGATGTGATGCTTCGAGCGGAGGTCATCGAGCCAGGCCTTGATGGCGACCTTCAGGCCGATCTGCCGGACCTTGTGCTCGATCTCCGCCATTACTTCGGGGTCGTTCACGTCAGCGAATCCCTTGGGGCGATTCGCGTCCTGGCTGACAATCACGTAGATGGGAGTGGAGCCGACGTCGAATTTCAGGGGGTCGGAGACCTCGCCGACCTTCAGCGTCTTGAGCTTGGTGGTGACGGACTCGTTAAGATTTTCGAGGTTCTGCCAGCCGGCGTCGCCGCCTTTGCTCGCCATATCATCGGTGCTCACGCGCATGGCGACGTCCGCGAAGGTGGGCGTCCCGGTGATCGGCTTGCCGACGACCTTAAAGCGCTCGAGCGTGGCGGCGATCTTCTCGGGATGGCGCAGCGCGTCGGCTAGGGCTGCGGCGCGGGCGGCAGTCTCCTCGGGCTTCTCCGCCGCTCCCTGCGTAATCGTGATCTGGCGGAGTTTGACCTGCTCCTTGCGGGCGAAGTCGACCTTGTTCTTCTCGTAGTATTCCAGGATTTTCCCTGGGTTGACGTCAGACGAAGCGCGTCGGACCTGTCCGACCATATATTCAAAGATAATGCGGTCCTCGATTTGCTTGCGGTGGGCGAGGGGGGTGGTGCCGGCCGCGCGCAGGGAAGCGACGAAGCGGTTGCGGTCACCGTTGAAATCGCGCCGAATGGTCTCTTCGATGTCGGCGTCGATATAGGATGCGGGCAGCTGCGCGGTGCTGGCGTGGAATTCGGCGATGACGAGCAGGCGTTCGGCGATGTTGTTGAGGGTCTCTTCCGCGGCGGCGGCGAGGGCTTTATCGAACTCGGCGTCGGTCTTGGCGCCGGCGCGTATCTGGCCGATGATGGGGTCAATCTGGCGGCGGATGTCCGAGGTGGTGATGCCGGTTCCATCGGCGTCGGCGGCGATGCGGTCGACATGCATCTCGGACCAGCGCTTGGCGGCGGCTTCCTCCAGGGTCGGCTGCTTGAGCTGGGCGGAGGCGGCGGTCGCGGTCAGGACGAGCAGGCTTGAGAATAGGAAGGATTTCATCGGGCGGGAGGTGCGGGCAGTCGTGAGAGGAAGCCTCGGATTTCCTTCAGTTTCCGCAGGGGGTCTCGCACGGTCAAGCGGGGAAACCGATTGCCGACGAGAATAGGCTCGGGTGCGCGTCCGCCCGCCGCTGACAGGCAACGGATGATGGCTCCATCGGTCGTCACGGAAACGACGCATTTCTCCTCCGCCAGACAGCGAATCTCCGCCAGGCTCAGCAGGGCGTCCGCCTCCGGCGGGAGCTTGCCGTAGCGGTCTTTGAGGGAGGTGCGGAGTTCGGCGACCTCGGCGGCATCCAGTGCGAGGGCGATTCGCCGAAAGGCTTCGATGCGTAGGCGGGTCTCGGGAATCCAGTCCGAGGGAAGCGTCGCGGTCAACAGCGTCACGTCACCGTCACT
>CAINSX010000220.1 GCA_903853185.1 uncultured Opitutia bacterium | reverse complement strand
TGACCACGTCATCGACGCGGCCAGTGATCCAGAGGTAGCCGTCCTTGTCGCGGATGGCGCCGTCGCCGGGGAAGTAATATTTGCCGCCCCAGCGGTTCCAGTAGGTGTCCACGTAGCGCTGTTCGTCGCCGAAGATACCCTGCGTGATGCCGGGCCAAGGCTTACGGATCGCGAGGATGCCGTGGTCGGTCTCGTTGCCGTTCTCGTCGAGGACGGCGGCGTCGACGCCGAAGAAGGGTAGCGTGGCCGAGCCGGGCTTCGTGGGCGTGCAGCCGGGCATCGGGGTAATCATGTGGCCGCCGGTCTCAGTCTGCCACCAAGTGTCGACGATCGGGCAGCGTTCGGCGCCGATGTTGCGGTGGTACCAGAGCCAGGCTTCCGGGTTGATCGGTTCGCCGACGGAGCCGAGGAGGCGCAGCGAGGAGAGGTCATGCTTCTTCACCCACTCGTCGCCCCACTTCATGAAGGCACGGATCGCGGTCGGCGCGGTGTAGAAGACCGTCACCTTGTGGTCCTGGATGATCTTCCAGAAGCGGCCGAAGTCAGGTGCGTCGGGTGCGCCTTCGTACATCAGCACCGAAGAGCCGTTGAGGAGCGGGCCGTAGACCACGTACGTGTGGCCGGTGACCCAACCCACGTCGGCCGTGCACCAGAAGAGGTCGTCGCCGCGGAGGTCGAAGACATACTTGTTGGTCGAGTAGGCGTGGACCATGTAGCCGCCCACGCTGTGCATGATGCCCTTAGGCTTGCCGGTGGAGCCGGAAGTGTAGAGCAGGAAGAGCATCTCGTTGGCCTCCTGCTGGACCGCTTCGCACTGGTCGGTGACCTTGGCGGCGGCCTCGTGGTACCAGACGTCGCGGCCCGCCTGCATGGCGCAGCCGGCGTCGGGCTTGCCCGGGTGGCGCTGGAGGACGAGCACGTGGGCGCAGGTCGCGCAATCCTTCACGCCTTCGTCGACCGTCTGCTTGAGTGCGAGGAATTTGCCGCGGCGGTAGCCACCGTCCATCGTGATGACCGCCTTCGACTTCGCGTCGTTGACGCGGTCGCGGATGGATTCGGCGGAGAAGCCGCCGAAGACGACCGAGTGGACGACGCCGAGGCGGGCGCAGGCCAAGACGGCCATCGCAAGCTCGGGGACCATCGGCATGTAGATTGCGACCGTGTCGCCGCGCTGGAGTCCCATACCTTTGAGCACGTTGGCAAAGCGGCTGACTTCGGAGAGCAGCTGGCGGTAGGTGATGCGGCGGACCTCGACGGCTTTGCCGTCGGCGGTGGGCTCGCCTTCGTAGACAATCGCGACCTTGTCACCGAGGCCTTTGGCGACCTGCGCGTCGAGGCAGTTGTAGGCGACGTTGGTCTTGCCGTCCACGAACCAGCGGAAGAAGGGCTTCTTGGATTCGTCGACCACTTTGGTCCACGGCTGGAACCAGGTCAGTTCCTTGGCTTCGTCGGCCCAGAAGCCATCCGGGTCCTGGATCGAGCGGTTGTAGAGGGCGTTGTAGCCGTCCATACCCTTGACGCGGGCCTTGGCGACGAACGCGGCGCTTGGCGGGAAGACCTGCTCGTTGGAGCCGAAGCCTTCGGCGCTGGCCTTCTTGACGTCGTCGATTTCTTCGTTGGCGTCGGAGTTCAGAGGGGTGTTGGCCATGTTATTTACGTTTAGAGCGAAGGATGAGGTAGATGGAAAAAGCGACGAGGATGGCGAGGGTCAGGACGAGCCAGGGTGTGTCGGTGATATCAGGGTCGATCTCGGCGAATTGCAAGGGGA
>CAINSX010000219.1 GCA_903853185.1 uncultured Opitutia bacterium | reverse complement strand
TGGGTGGCAAAAAACTCGAGAGCCTGGGTGCACCAGGGGCAACCGGGCTTGGTGTAAAGGATAGGCAGAGGCTGCGGCATGAGGGAAACCAAGCGGGGCAAGCCCGGCTTAGCAAGCGGAGAGCACCCGTGGCGTTGACAGTCCCGCGTGGGTTGCAGGAAATGACGCATCCCCATGGAAACCATTCACGGAGCCCCCAGCTACACCCTCCGTAGCGCCGAGGTCGAACTGGCCGTCACCCAAACCGCCGGCCATCTCGCGCCGGTCACATTCCACCTGCCCGGTCTCAAGGCCTCCCCTTACTCGCTCTCGCCCTGGACGCCCACGCAGATCGACCAGTCGCTGCCGAACTTGCTCACTTACCTCCGCGGCGACTTCATGTGCCTGCCGTTCGGCGGACAGAAAAAAGGCCCACCCCACGGCGACACGGCCAACGCCCCCTGGCAGCTCGTCTCGATCTCCGCGACTTCCCTGAAGCTGACGCAGACCGGCACCGACACCGGCGCGACGGTCGCGAAGAATTTCACGCTCATCCCTGGCCACCATGCGATCTACCTGGAACACCTGATCGAGAACCTCGAAGGCCGCTGGAACTACGGCAACCATCCGGTGCTCGACCTTTCGCAGGTTCCCGCCGGCGCGGCGCGCATCGCGACCAGCGCGTTCCGCTTCGGCTCCGTCTACGCCGGCGAGTTCTCCAATCCCGCTACGGGCGAATCCGGTGCGCTCAAACCGTTCGCGGAATTCACCTCGCTTAAGTCGGTCCCGATGAAAGACGGCACGAACACCGACCTCACCCACTACCCGGCCCGCGCCGGTAACGACGACTTGATCATGCTGGTCAACGCACCGGCGACCGAAGCCCAGCCCTTCGCCTGGACGGCCGTGACTTTTCCGGGCTACGTCTGGTTCTCGCTCAAGCACGTCGCCGACTTCCCTTCCACCCTCTTCTGGCTTTCGAACGGCGGCCGCCCCGGCCACCCCTGGGAAAAGCGCCACCTGGGCCGCCTCGGCCTCGAGGAGGTCTGCTCCCACTTCTGCGATGGCGTCGACGTGGCCCGCGAGGATCGCCTCGCCGCCAAGGGCATCCCGACCAGCCGCCTGTTCCGCAAGGATGAGCGCGTTCGCCTCCCCCTGATCCAGGCCGCCGCCGCGGTGTCCGCCGACTTCGGCCAAGTCCAGAGCATCGTCCCCGCCGGCCCGGAGGCCGTCCGGATCACAGGCGAAAACGGCCAGGCCGTTACCTGCCCCATTAATTGGCAGTTTTTGAAATCGTAAGTCCGCTTACTCAATTCTTGTCCCTGCCCAAGGAGTCGCCTAAATCCGACCTCCCCGACCCTCCTTTCCCCTACCATGTCCTCCCCTAAGATTGTCCAAGATCTCTCCACTAAGCAGAGCGGCGTCGCCTCTCTCGTGGAAAAGGAACTCGCCAAGACCGGCGGCCTGCTCCGCCTGGCTCCGTGCTGGGTCCCCCGCTCCTTCCTCCAGCCCGGCAAGCGCCTGAAGCTCCACCCGGATGACCTCTACGCCTTCGGTCTGAGCCGCGGTGGCATCGACGAACGCTGGTTCGCTTCCACGACCGAAGCCGCCAACGACAACCGCACCGCCGACGAAGGCCTGTCCTACGTCGTCATCGGCAACACTCGCTTCACGCTGAAGCAGGCCGTCAAGGAATGCGGCTCCGCGCTCATCGGTTCCAAGATCTGGAGCAAGTACAAGAAGTGGCCCGTCTACTCCAAGTTCTTCGACAACATGGGTCCGATCCCGCACCACATGCACCAGAACGCCAAGCAGGCCAAGCTGCTCGGCCTCGAAGGCAAGCCGGAGTCCTACTACTTCCCGCCCCAGCACAACAACGTCGGCAACAATTTCCCTTACACGTTCATGGGCTTCGAGCCCGGCAC
>CAINSX010000218.1 GCA_903853185.1 uncultured Opitutia bacterium | reverse complement strand
CTCGGCGTGGCCGATGGGCTCAGGCTCGAGCGCGAGGCGGAGATGCGTACCGGTGCGATCACGCAGGCGGGCGAGGTGTTCGGCGCACGCGAGCAGGTTACGACGCATGACCTTAAGCTCGTCGGCGTTCCGACTAAAGCCCTTGAACGAGCCTGGCAGCGTGCTGACGGTGCCGACCTTGTCGGGCGGGCCAAACGCGGCGAGGAGATCGAAGAGGCGGTTGGTGTATTCGAGGCGCGGGAGCTCGCACCAGTCCGGCGCGAAGACGTTGTCCTTCACGGCCTGGCCATGAAACGGGCCGAACGGGAAGCCGTTGATGCCGGCGACGACGCAGTTTTCTTTGTCCAACCAAGCGCGGAAGGCCGCGAGCGTCGCGGGGACGGCGAGTTCCTTGGCGGCGAGGTCGCCGAGGCGCAGGCCGAGGACGTACGTCTTGCCGGGGCAGACGCGGTCGCGCACGCGGAGCGCGTGGTCGCGCAGGCCGGCGAACGTCTCGACCCACCCTTCGCCGCGGTGGACGTTGGTGCAGTAGGCGAGGGAAAGTCCGGACGTGAGCTTCACGCGATCAGGCCTGGGCGGCGGGGTCCTTGAAACGCGGCGACTGCGAAAGGAACTTCACCGGGTTGCCGTAGACGAGTCGGTCGATGGCGGCGGCGGAGTGGCCGCGGCGACGCATCTCCTGCGCGGCCTTGGGCACGGACAGCGGATCGCTGTGGCCCCAGTCGCACGCGCTGTTGAGCCAGACGCGCTGGGCGGAGACGGATTCGATCATGTCGATGGCGCGCACGGGCGTGGCCTTCGATTCAGGGTAAAGCGTGATGCCGGCCCAGAAGCCTTGGTCGAGGACTTCGTGGATGGTGTGCTCCTCGACGTGGTCGATGATCACACGCTCGGGCTTCACCACGCCGTTGGCCTTGAGGCAATCCATGATGAGGCGCGTGCCCTTGCGCTTATCCTCGAGGTGCGGCGTGTGCACGAGGATCATCTGGTCATACTGCACCGCGAGGGCGATGTGCTGCTCGAGCACCTTCATCTCGTTGCGCGTGTTCTTATTGAGACCGATTTCGCCGATGCCGAGTACCGTCGGGGCCTTGAGGAATTCGGGGATCAGCGCGAGGACGTCGGCGGCGAGCGCCATGTCTTCGGATTCCTTCGGATTGATGCAGAGCCAGGAGTAGTGCGGCAGGCCGTACTTGGCGGCGCGTTTGGGCTCATGCTGCGTCAGCTGACAGAAGTAGTCGTAGAAGCCGTCGGCGGACTTGCGGTCGAAGCCGGCCCAGAAGGCGGGCTCGCAGATCGCGGCGCAACCGGCGAGGACCATGGCCTGATAGTCGTCAGTGGTGCGGCTCACCATGTGGCCGTGTGGCTCGATATAGCGCATGGTCGGGGCTTACTTGAGGCCGGGCCAAACGCCCGAGGCGGCCTTGGTGTCGGCCTTTTCGATCGGGGCGACGGAAGGGTCGCTCCAGAGGGTCAGGATGCGGGCCACGCGGCCTTCGTCCTTTTCCAGGAGAAGCGGGAGGGCGGCGCGGAGGCCGCGGACGCGATGGTCTTCGCCGCCGGCGGCGCGGTCGAGGCGGTCGAGGAAGGCGGCCAGGTCGAGCAGCTTATACCGCGCGTCCATGAAATGCAGGTCGGCCACCTGCTCGCGGCTCCGGGGAGGAGTGGGGTCGGACATAAGTTCAGGCGATGGGTTCGATCACCACCGCGGTGCCGTAGCAAAGGACTTCGGTCGCGCTCATCTTGACCTCCGAGGCATCGTAAGAAACCCCGATGACTGCGTTGGCTCCCATCGCGGCGGCGTGGGTCACCATCTGGTCGTAAGCGGTTTGGCGGGCCTGCTCGCACATTTCCGAGTAGGCGCCGATTTGGCCACCGATGATGCTCTTCAGGCCGCCCAGGATTCCCTGCTCGATGGTCGGGGCGCGGACGATGAGGCCACGAACGAGCCCCTTATAGGCAACCACGCGGAACCCCTCTACCGCGAAGGTAGTGGTCACGACGACTCCGGAAGGCAAAGCAGGGGGGAAAGAACTCATGTCTAGGGGTAAGAACCCCTAAAATGCCCCGATGTTCCCCGCTGGTCAAGCCACCCCGCCCGAAGGCGGGCGCCGGCTTACTTCTTGGCCGGCTCTTCCTTGGGCTCCTTCTCGTACTCGGCCGCAGTCCACATGGTCTTACGGTCGGCGTACTTCTTCTTGATGGCGGTGACTTCGGCTTCCGTGACGGTGGCACCAGTGTTGCCGAAGGAATTGTTCACGTAGGTCACGACATCGGCGATGTCCTTGTCGGTGAGGCCAGCGACCGGGGGCATCATGCTGTTGTAAGTCATGCCCTTGACGGTGACCGGGCCCTGCATGCCGTTGGTGATATTACGAACCGCGATCGAGGAGCTCTTGGCGATCCATTCGGAGCCGGCGAGGGGCGGGAAGACGGGAGGGATGCCCATGCCGGTCGGCTGGTGGCAGGCGATGCAGGTGCGGGAGTAGACGGCTTGGCCGCGCTTCATGGAGTCGGCGTCAGGCGCGGCCACGGCGGCGGCGGCGAGGAAGCAGAGGGCGAAGGACTTGAGGGAGGTCATGGTGGGTCGGTGGCAGGTAGAGGTGCGGGTAATAGGGAAGACCTCAAAAGCAAAAAGCAGTTCCCTCCTATAAGGGGGAGGTAATTAGCCCAGAGAGGCCCTGGCATTAGGCCCGACCCATTGAGGTTTAATGCGACAAATGGCCTTCCGATAGGCCGGCCAGCCGATGGGCGTTGCACCCTATTAAAATGGGGTGGAAACCTGTCAAAAGCCCCTTAGACTACTTGGTATGAAGACGCCAGAACCCCGCTCAGACTGGATGCGCGGCATGCGCCCGGAAAGCCTGCGGAGCGTCTTCGACCACCT
>CAINSX010000217.1 GCA_903853185.1 uncultured Opitutia bacterium | reverse complement strand
CTCATCAACGAGCCCGGACGCAATGCCGATGGCACCTACCGCATCCCGGTCAAGGACGCCGCCGCCCTCATCGCCGCCGACGTCAAGGTCGTCGCGAAGATTCAGGCCGCCGCCGCTCCGGCTCCGGTCGCCGCTCCGGCCGCTGCGGGCGCTTTCGTCAAGGCTTCCGACGAGCAGATGAAGCGTGGTCTCGCGGTGTACTCGCGCACCTGCATCGCCTGTCACCAGCCGACGGGGAAGGGCATCCCCCCCGTCTTCCCGTCGATCGCCGAGACGCCCATCGTCGTCGGTAATCCTGAGCTCCCGATCAAGTTCATCCTGCAGGGCCTCATGGGTCCGATCACCGTCGGTGGCATGACCTTCAATAGCATGATGCCTCCCGTTCCTGCCGTGAATGATCAGGACATCGCCGACGTCCTCACCTACGCTCGCCAAAGCTTCGGTAACAAGGGCAACCCGGTCTCCGTCGAGCAGGTGAAGGCCGTCCGCGCCGCCACCTCCAGTCGCACGGCTCCTTGGACCACCGCCGAACTCGGCCTCAAATAACCCCGCACTTCCTTTACCGATGACTCAGGAAAATCGTTCCGGCCGCCCGCAGGGCCGTCCCCCCGAAGGCGACTCGCGCCTCTCGCGGACCGAGGCCCAGCTCCGCGGCCCGTTCCTCCTCTTCTTCATCTCCGCGGTGATCTGGCTCCTCGCGGCCTCGGTCCTCGGCGTGATTGCCACCCTGCAGCAGGGTTCGCTCGCCGGCGGTCCTTTCCGCGGTTGCGAGATCCTCACCTACGGCCACCTCGCCGCCGCCCAGCACAACCTGTTCGTCTACGGCTGGGGCTTTAACGCCTTCTTCGCCCTCAACCTCTGGTTGCTCTCGCAGCTCGGTCGTTTCGAACTGCGTAATGACTGGCTCGCGAGCCTTGGTGGTGCGGTCTGGAACGTCGCCCTCACTTACGGGGTGATTCAGATTTTCGCCGGCAATCAGACGGGCTTCGGTCTGCTGGAATTCCCCCGCGAAGTTGGACCGGTCCTCGCCGTCGCTTTCCTGCTCGCCGGCTTCTGGCCGATCGTCGCCTTCGCGCGTCGCCCCACGGGCCACACCTTCGCCTCGCAGTGGTTCGTGGTCGGCGCCTCGTTCGCCTTCCCGCTGACCTACCTGCTGGCCCAGCTGCTGGTGCTCTGGCAGCCGGCTTCGGGCGTCGTCCAGGCCATCGCCCACAGCTGGTTCATCTCTAACCTTCTCCTGCTGTGGTTCGGCGCCTCGGCCCTCGCCGCGGTCTACTACTTCCTGCCGAAGGTGCTTGGTCGCACGATCAGCGGTTACTACCTTGCTCCGGTGGGCTTCTGGACGTTCTTCCTCTTCGCGAGCTGGACCGGCCCTTCCGCCCTCATCGGTGCTCCGGTGCCGCTCTGGCTCCAGTCCGTCGGCGTCGTCGCTGGCGCGATGCTGATGGTCCCGGTGATTATCACCGCGATCAACTTCCTTGGCACACTTTCCTCGGAAGGCGGTTGGTCCCGTGCCTGGAATGATACCACGCTGCGCTTCGTGAGCTTCGGTGCCGTCGCCTTCACGCTCTTCGGCGTGCTCAACGCGGTCTTCGGTTTCCGCGGTTATAACGCCGTGGTCCGCTTCACGTCCTTCGCCGCCGGCCAGGAACAGCTCCTGACCTACGCATTCGCCACGATGGTGCTCTTTGGCGCCGCCTACTTCGTGCTGCCTCGCCTCACCGGCTCGCTCTGGCCTTCCGCCAAGCTCGTCCACGTACACTTCTGGGCCACCGCCCTCGGCGCCGTCGTTTCGAGTGTCGCCCTGCTTGTCGGCGGCTACGAAAGCGGCAAGCAGCTCGCTGACGCCTCCATCTCCTTCCAGCAGGTCGCCAAGGCCGGTTCCGCTTGGAACCTCGCGCTCAACGTCTCGGCGGTGCTCCTGCTCGTCGGCCACGTTGCCTTCGCCCTCAACGCTTTCGGCATGATCCTCAAATCTTCCGCGCCGGCTTCCGCTGGCCGCCACGACTAATCCGGACACCCATGAAGAATCTCAACACTCTCCTGGCCGGCATCTTCCTGGCCGTCGCGTTGCCCTTCGGCGCGCTGGTCATCAGCAGCCAGGTCCAGCTCGGCTCCCTCGGACGCGCTCCCGCCGAAGACGGTGGTCCGCTGTTCCCGTCCCGCGAACCTGGGCTGGCCATCCAGGGCCGCGCGGTCTACGTCTCCCTCGGTTGCGTCAGCTGCCACACCCAGCAGGTCCGTCCGGCCGGGCAGGGTAGCGATATCGCCCGCGGTTACGGCACTCGTCCTTCGGTTGCACGCGACTACTCGCAGCAGAAGCAGGTGCTCCTCGGCGATCGCCGCATCGGTCCGGATCTGGCCAACTTCGGTGCCCGTGCCAAGACCCTCGATGCTGTGCACGCCGCGATCCAGCACAATGGACAGTTCGCTTTCCTCTATGCCGGCGCAAAGAACGAAGTCGCCTCCGAGCGAGCCGTCGCCCTGGCCGCCTACCTCCAATCCCTCCGTCAGGATTACTCCTCGCCGGAAGCCAAACTGAAGCAGTGAACCCATGAACGACCGTAACCGTCATCCTGATAACAACCGCCCTCGCCGGGGTCCCTCTGGCGCTGGCTCCGAAGGGCCTTCCGACGGACGCCTGGTGGAGGTTCACTCGCAGCTGTCCCGCGACAAGGACGAGCCGGCCGAGGGTTTCTCCCTCACGCCGATCCTCATCGTCTTCCTCTTCTGCGGATTCGGCTTCTGGGCCGGACTCTACCTCACCCGTAACTCGGGTGACTTCTCTCCGTCGGCTTTCGACCTGAATGCTCCCAAGGCTGCCGCCGCCGGCGGTCCAGTCGCCTTCGAGCCCGATGCTGCCAAGGGCGAGAAGCTCTTCATCGCGAATTGCGCCGCCTGTCACCAGCCGACCGGACTCGGCGTCCCCGGCGCCTTCCCTCCGCTGGCCAAGTCTCCTTGGGTCGCGGGTTCGGAAGAACGCATCATCAAGGCCGTCCTCGCTGGTCTCGCCGGTGAGATTGAAGTCCTCGGCGTGAAGTATAACGGCAACATGCCGAACATCGGCGCCGGCCTCAAGGATTCGCAGATTGCCAATATTGCCACCTACGTTCGTCAGGCTTGGGGTAACACCGCTGAGCCCGTCATGGATACCAAGGTCGCCGAGGTCCGTAAGGCCATCGGTATCCGCGCTCAGTATAATCCCGCCGACCTCCTGAAGGAACACCCGCTCCAGGCCAAGTAAGGCCTCGGAATGTGCGGAAACAAAAAGGCCCGGGAGTGATCCCGGGCCTTTCTTATTGGGCTTTCGCCCGTCGCTTAGGAGTGCTTCTTGATGAAGGCGGCGATGTCGCCCTTGGGGCGGGCACCGACCATCTTGTCCACGACCACGCCGTTCTTGTAAAGGAACAGGGCAGGGATGGAGTTCACGCCGAGCTGCTGGGCCAGTGCCTGATTGGTGTCCACGTCGACCTTGGCGATCTGGACGGCTCCGTTCATCTCGGTGGCGAGCTGATCGAGCACGGGGCCGATTTGCTTGCACGGACCACACCAGGTGGCCCAGAAGTCCACCAGGACGGGGACGGTCGACGCCTTGATGGTGGCGTCGAAGTTGCTGTTATCGAGATTGAGGATGAGATCGGAGGCCATGAAAGAGACTTAACCTTTGGATTTAACGAAGAGTTCGAGCGCGAGGAGCACCGCACCGACTAACGAAGCTGCAAGGGCGAGGACGTCAAACACAGCGGAGACATTGCCGACGGTGCGATTTGCATTCGGAGCGGCGACGGGACGCGGAGCGGCGGCGGGAGCAGAAGCGGCAGGGGCTGGGATTGCGGCAGGAGGCGGAGGAACGGCGGCGCCGGCGTCAGCGGTGGGCGCAGGAGGAGGCGGAGGAACGAATCCTGCCGGCTTGGAGAGTTTCAGCTTAGGAGCCTGCGCAGCGGAGTTGTCACCGTCAGCAGGAGGAGGGGGCGGGGGAGGGGGCAGCTCGTTGCTCATTTGGGGAGAGGCAGTCAAATCCTGCGAAAGAGGTGAGTCAACCCGTCTGTGGCTCCTTTTTGGCTCAGGCGCCGCGGTCATGCTTGCGGAGCAGGTCGGCCAGCTCCTCCGGGTGGGCATCGGCGATGGTGCGCCCCTTGCGGCCGAGGTCTTCGGAGGCCTTGATCACGGTCTCGGTCATCCGTTCATGCGTATCTTCGGAGCCGCCCACGAGGTTGAAGCCTTCGCCGCGGGTGATGCGCTTATGTTTGTCCTGGGCATCGAGGCCGATGCCGAGCAGGTGGTTTGAAGGACGCTTAGCGCGAGCCATGAGATCAATCTGACCGGGCTGCCGTCGTTTTCAAGCCCGCGGCTCAGTTGGCCTCACCGGCGGGCTCGTCGAACTCCGACTTACCTTCGAGGGCTTCGCCGGCGTTCGGCACGGCGGAGGCTTCGGCCTTGGAGCAATTGATCTCTGCGAAAGAGGTATCCTGCTCCAATTTCAGCTTACCCAGTCGGGCCAGCTCGAGGCAGGCGAGGAAGGTGGCGACGAGGAAGCCGATGGTCGGACGTTCGGGGAGCAGGCTCGTGAAGACGAAAGTGGTCTCGGACTCGAGGCGGGCGAGGATCGTCTCCATACGGTCGGATACCGTGACGGTCTCGGTCGTGATGTTCCCTGGCTGGATGCGCTCGGCGAGGCGGCGGAGGACGAGATTGAAGGTATTCCAAAGCTCGATGCGGTCGGCCGGAGCGACGGGTCGAGCGACGGCGTCTTCGCCTTGCGGCTGCACGACATAGCGACCGAGTAGGCCCTGACGGTCGTCGACGAGCCCGCGGATGATGGCGGCGGTCTCCTTGACGCGTTTGTATTGGATAAGCTGCTGGACCAGCGCCCAGCGGGGATCCTGGCCTTCATCCGCGGCAGCGACTTCCTCTTCTGGGCGGCTTTCGACCGGAAGGAGCATGCGGCTCTTGATGTACATCAATGTCGCGGCCATGACGAAGAAGTCGCCCGCAAGCTCGAGGTTGTCCTTCTCTTGGGTGCGCAGGATCCCGAGGTACTGCTGCGTGACTTTCTCGATTGGGATGTCGTAGATATCGATCTCGTTCTTGCGGATCAGGAACAGGAGCAGGTCTAGCGGGCCTTCGAAGACGTCGAGGCGGATGGGCAGGTCAGCCGGCGGCAAAATGCCGTCTTCGGGGACCGAGGGAGAGTCTGGAGGGGTGTCCGTCACGTTCAGAACTTGAATAATCTGGCCCGCAGTTGGAAGCCCAATGAGCTCTTTCCGTTGTTCAGCGGGTCGAGGCGCTGCATGATGCCGTATTCGATTTCCCAGGAGTTGGCGATGCGCTGGACGAACCCGATGCTTTCGTAGGTGGTCTGGCCGGCGAGGGCGTCGTAATTAAGCGTGGCGACGAGCGAGTAGACGGAATTAAGGGTCACGCGGCCTTCCCAGATGAGCTGCCGGGCTTGGGTGAGTTCGCGGAGCTCGACCCAGCTGAAGGACGTGCGCCAGAAATCCCCGGAATTGAAGGAGATGCTCTGGATGGATTCCAGTGGGGCGCCGCCACCGTTAGGCAGGCGAAGTCCAGAACTCAGGCTGACCCACGGAGCCGGCGTCAGGCTGATCGCGCACTGGAGGTCGCTGCGTCCGGTCTCGGCATCCGTGGGGCCTTGGCGCCAGTCGGCGAAGAGATCCGCACGGAGAAGCTCACGGGTACCGAACTTGGCATCGCGGGTCTCGAGGGTGTTGCGCAGGCCGAAGCGAACGACTTGGCGGTCGGTCGTGGAGGCAGGGTCCAGCCGGTCGGCGAGATCGACTTCTTCCAAGGCCGAGTTCGAGACCGCGCGCTGCGTCATCGGCACGTTGCCGATGTCACGTTCGGCTCCGGGCATGACGCGATACTGCAGGATGGGGCGGATGCTGTGGCGCATTCCGTCGATGCCCCATTTATTGGCCACGAGGTCCCAGGAGCCGGTGGCGAGACCCTCGAGGTCGAAGCCCGTCTGGGCGATCACCTTGGCAGTGGTGCCGTTGCCGTTGATGCCTTGCGACCAGCCGGTCGCACGGATGCCAGCCACGGGCTTGAAGGTCAGCCAATCGTTGAGCACGAAGGTGCGGTTGATGCCGAAATAGGTGTCGAGGCGGGCCGTCGACCAGGCGCCGCTCGCCAGGGTGGCCGTCTGGAAGGGGCTGAGCGGCAGGTCGGCTGAAGGACGTTCGGAGAAGTAGCCGAAGCTCACGAAACTGCGGCGGTTCCACTCGCTACCGTCGATCGACTGCTGAGGCAGGTCGAAGCGGAGCTCAGGGAGCTTCTGGACGATGTCTTGGTAGTTGTCCGCCTTGGCCGTGAGCGAGGCGGAGAGATAACCGCCGGCGTAGGGGGCGGAGACTTCGAAGTTCGCCTGCGGGTTGCCGGTCTCGCGGATGAGGTTCGGGCGGAAGTCGCGCATGAACCCGGGGTCCGACTGGCCGAAGATATTGCCGGCGAACTCGACGCCATCGACGGTGCGTCCGTTGATTTCGCCGAAGAGGAAGGCGCGCTGGCGATCCGGGGTGCGGCCGTAGACGTCGGCGAGCAGGTCGCCGCGGTCACTGATATAGCCACTCTCGAACTTACCCTTCCAGACGATGCCGCCTTCAGGTTGCTTGGAATTGTCGTAGCGGAACGCCGGGCCGACGAGGAGGCCGGACTTGCCGTAGATATCGAGCAGGCCGCCGACCCAGAGGGAAGGGGATTGGCGCATCAGGAAGGTGGAGCGGAGGTAGCGCCCCTGACGGTCTTCGCTACCGGTATTCAGGTAGAGGTCGTAAGGAATGTCACGATAGCCGTCCTGCGCGTAATACGGCAGGTTGAAGAACGGGATGCCGGCCACATGCGGGGTGACGCTGCGGAGCGTAAGACGATCATCGGCTTCGGTGTAGGCCGCCTCGGCGATCTTCAGGTGCATGCCGAGCGGTTCGGGTTCGCTGTTCCACATGCGCAGGCCGCGCATGGTCTTGTCGCCCTTGACGATCTTCAGCGTGTCCGCGGTGAAATACAGGGGAGCTCGTCCGAAGCGGACGTTGGTCGCGACGATGGTGTCGTTACGCGGGTCGGCTTCAATCTTGTCGCCGATGATGCGGAGGCTCTTGGTTGTGTACACGACGTTGCCTTCGGCGACGATGGTGCCGGTGCGGTAGTCGAACCGGATTTTCTTGGCGTCGATGGTCGCTTCCTTGCTTTCGAGGTGTGCGTTGGTGGCGACGACGATCTTGCCGCCTTCCTCCGGGGCGAAACTGTCGGCGACAATATTGGGTGCAATCTCGGCGATCTTGGCGACGGCTTGAGCGGGGTCGGCCGCCATGGCCGCCACGGTCAGGGAGAGGCTTGCGGCAATGATCCAGAAACGACGGCCAGGCATCCGGTGAGCGTTGTCGCTCCGGGGTTTCCCTCAAGTATTTTCGGGCAATGAGCGCTTGCCGACCCACCGCCCTGCGTGGAGTCTTTCGGGATGCGCCTCAGCCCAGCAGAGTTGACCGCCCTGGTGGACGCCAAGGAGACCTCTCCGCACCGCTTCCTGGGTCTCCATCCGCTGGTCGGAGGCGGTCTGGTCGCCCGCGCGCTCTTCCCTTGGGCCAGCGCCTGCGAGCTCGTCCCGGAGGGCCCGACCAAGCCCGTCCCGATGAAACTACTGCACGCGAGTGGCGTCTTCGAGGTCGAGCTTCCTGGCACCGCCCTTTTTCGCTACCGTTTCCGGGTGACGTATCCCGACGGAGTCAGTCGGGTGGTCGACGACCCTTACCGCTTCTTGCCGACGATCTCGGAGGACGATCTCTTCCTGCTCGGCAAGGGCGACGACCATCGCGCCCACTATAAGCTCGGTTCCCATGTCCGCACGCTCGACGGGGTGACGGGCGTCTCCTTCGCGGTCTGGGCGCCCTCCGCCCGGCGCGTCTCGGTCGTCGGCGACCATAACCTTTGGAACGGCCATGCCCACCCGATGCGCAACCTCGGCGCCTCCGGTATCTGGGAGATCTTCATCCCCGGGGTGCATTCCGGCGCCCGCTATAAGTACGAGATCGTTGGACCGCATGACGCCACGCCGTTTCTGAAGACGGATCCGTACGGCCTGCATTTCGAGCCTTCCCCGAATCACGCCGCCATCGTCTGCGACCTTTCGAAGTTCATCTGGAACGACGCAGCCTGGATGGAAGCGCGCCGCAGTCGCGACCTGCGCTCCCGTCCGATGTCGGTCTACGAGGTCCACCTGGCCTCCTGGCGCCGCGTGCCGGAAGAGGGCGGCCGCGTCCTCGGTTACCGCGAGCTCGGCGAACAGCTCGCCGCCTACTGCGTGAAGATGGGCTTCACCCATGTGGAGCTGATGCCTCCGTCCGAGCACCCTTTCGACGGCTCTTGGGGTTACCAAGTCACGGGTTTCTACGCGCCGACGCATCGTTTTGGCTCGCCGCTCGACTTCATGACGATGGTCGACGCCCTCCATCGGGCGAACATCGGCGTGATTGTCGATTGGGTGCCGGCTCACTTCCCGCGCGACTTCTTCGCACTGGCCCGCTTTGACGGAACGCATCTCTATGAGCATGCCGACCCGCGTCTGGGCGAACACCAGGACTGGGGTACCCTGATCTTCAACTACGGCCGTCACGAGGTGCGCGGCTTTCTGGTTTGCTCCGCGCTCTCCTGGCTCGAGCGCTTCCACGTCGATGGTCTCCGCGTCGACGCGGTGGCCTCGATGCTCTACCTCGACTACTCCCGTAAGGCCGGGGAATGGGTCCCGAATCGCTACGGCGGCCGCGAGAACATCGAGGCGATTGAGTTCCTGAAGCAGGTGAATTCGCTGGTGCACCTCTATCAGCCCGGCGTCGCGATGATCGCCGAGGAATCCACGTCCTTCCCCGGCGTGACGAAATCCGTCCCCGAAGGCGGCCTAGGTTTCGACTTCAAGTGGAACATGGGCTGGATGCACGACACGCTCGACTACTTCCGCCAAGATCCGCTCTTCCGTAAGTTCAATCACGACAAACTTACGTTCGGCATGCTCTACCAGTGGACTGAATCGTTCGTGCAGTCATTCTCGCATGACGAGGTCGTCCACGGCAAGGGCTCGCTCATCGGTAAGATGGGGGGCGGCGACGATGCCACGAAGGCGGCGAATCTCCGCTGCCTGCTGGCCTTGCAGTGGTCCTGGCCGGGCAAGAAGACGCTCTTCATGGGCTGCGAGTTCGGCCAGTTCGCCGAATGGAAATACGACGCGTCGCTCGACTGGCATCTCCTCGATTACCCGATTCATCTCGGCGTGCAGCGCCTAGTCGCCGACCTCAACCAGCTTTACGTCGCCGACACCTCCCTCGCCGAGAACGAGCTACGTCCCGAAAGCTTCAACTGGCTCGTCGCCGACGACGGCGCCCAAAGCGTGCTGGCCTTCGAGCGCCGCGGACGCGATTGCACCTGGACGGTCGCGGGTAACTTCACGCCGGTCGAACGCACCTACCGACTCGGCGTGCCTTTCCCGGGACGCTGGGAAGAGGCCCTGAATACGGACTCGAAACACTATGCCGGCCACGGTCTCGGCAATCTCGGCGGCGTCGAAGCCGAGAGCATTCCTTGCCAGGGTCGCCCCTATTCGATCGAGGTCCGCCTGCCCGGTCTCTCGATGGTCATCTTCCGCCAGTCATCGGCCAAGCCGAAGGTCTGAGCATGTCCCGCTCCGAACTCTTCCGCCGTCACGTCGCGGCCGATCCAGCGAATCCACTGTTCCGCTTCTCCCTCGGCCAAGCGCTCTTGACGGAGGGCGACGCGACCGGCGCCATCGAGCATCTGCGCCTCGCCGCGGCTTCCAAGGCCGATTGGATGATGCCACGTATCTTGCTCGGCAAGAGCCTGCAGGCCGTCGGCGACAAGTCGGGGGCCAAGTTGGCCTTCGCGGACGCGCTCGCGCTCGCCGTGGCGCAAGGCCACGAGGAACCCGAGGAAGAGCTGCGCGCTTTGCTCGCGACGCTCTGACGGATTATTCCGTCTCGGGGTAGGGCAGGAACGCAGTGAGGCTAATCGCCTTGATCGCCGGCGCGTTGATGAACGCGCTACGCATCGGGCCAGGTCGGTCCATGCGTTCGAGGATGACGCGCCGCAGGTCCATGATCGCGGACTTCGCCTTCTTGAGCGGGCGAATCGTCAAGGTGTTGTCGCCGGCTGCGAGTTCGAGTTGGCCGACTTCGCGGGGTACGAAGCGCTGGAAGTGGCCGGTCTCCTCGACCGTGAACTCGCATTTGCTGGCACCCGCTTCGACCGCGACGGTCGAGCCGCCGTTACCCTTGCCGCAGCCTTGGAGGACCGTGACACGGTATTTGCCGGCCAGCGGTGCTTTGAAGGTCCAGGATGCGGTGTCTTCGACGTTTACCCAGAAGCCGAGCGTGTCTTTCTGCGGCAGGTCTTCGTACTTCATCTTCGTCGCCTTCACCTGCGCGTCGCGGGCTTCGAGGAAGATCAGCGGGTTCGCCCCATCGGTGACGGGGTTCTGCATCGCCTTATGCCAGTCGGCCAGCAGCGGGCGCATGGCTTCCGAGGTCGGTAGCGCCTTGAGTTTGGAAGTGTCGATCTTGACGAAGCAGTTCTCCCAGAGGGCGCGTCCGAAGTTCGGGTTGGCCTTGATCGGCTCCGCCCCGACGCTCCGGCGCCAGGCTTCGAGCTTGCCGCGCAGGGCCGCCACGCGGGTCGGTTCAGCGGCCGCGAGGTCGGTGGTCTCGCTCGGATCCTTGGCGATGTTATACAGCTCGAGGCTGCCATCCTCGTATTGCTCGATCAGTTTCCAGTCACCTTCGCGCGCCACGCCGCCAGGCTTGCCGCCTTGGTTCATGTAGTGCGGCTGGTGCCAGAACAGGGTGCGCGGCTTGGCGTCGGCCGGCGGCTTGCTGTCGAAGAGCACGGGAGAGATGTCCTGGAAGTCAAGGGTCGCGGGCGCCGGCACCTTGGCCAGCGCACAAATCGTCGGGCAGAGGTCGCCGAGAACGACCGGTTCGCTGATCTCGCGCGTGGCGATGCGGCCTGGGTAGCGGATGATGAGGGGCGTGCGGATGCCGCCCTCGTAGAGGTAGCCTTTGCCGGCGCGGGAGGGGGCGTTGTAGGTGGGCGGGCTTTCCTTGAGTTCCGAGATGTGCACGCCGCCGTTGTCGGAAGCGAAGACCACGAAGGTGTTCTTTGAGAGTCCGTTGTCTTCGAGGGCCTTCAGCACGCGGCCGCAGGCGACGTCGAGCGATTCGACGAGTGCGGCGTAGGTCGGGTGGAAAGACTTCGCGTTGGCTTCGATGCCCTTGGCTGGAGCGGCGAGCGGGATGTGGGGGTTGTCGAACGCGAGGTACAGGAAGAACGGCTTGTCCTTGCTGCGCTGGATGAACTTCACGGCATAGTCGGCGTGGCCGAGCTCGCCTTTACCGCCCTGGGGCGATTCCGCGCCCGGGTTGGGCTTGCCCGCGAAGTATTCGTCAAAGCCATGGTCGGTCGGTTGGTGGCCTTTGCCACCGAGGTGCCATTTGCCCACGGCAGCGGTGGCGTAGCCTTTGGGCTTCAGGAGCTGGGCGATCGTTTGGACGCCCGCCGGGAGGTTGTTGTTCACCGTCGCCGCGAGCACGCGGTGGGAGGCCCGGTCAGGGCGTCCTGGGAGGA
Organism: uncultured Opitutia bacterium; assembly: GCA_903853185.1. GTDB lineage: Bacteria > Verrucomicrobiota > Verrucomicrobiia > Opitutales > UBA953 > UBA953. The sequence goes on along the minus strand of CAINSX010000217.1, from coordinate 1,644 downwards.
AGGTCGTGATCTTCAGGCGAGCCGGGCTCTGGCCGGTGAGGAGGCCGGCGCGTGATGGCGAGCAGACCGAGGCCGCGGCGTAGGCCTGCGTGAAACGGGCGCCATCGGCGGCGAGCTTGTCCAGGTTCGGCGTGTTCTGATCCTTGCGGCCGAAGCAGCCGAGGTCGTTGATGCCGAGGTCATCGGCGAAGAGGATGACGAAGTTGGGTGGGGTCTCCTGTGCGGCGGCAGGGAGGAGCGCGAGCAGGGCGCCGACGAACAGGCCGAGGAAGAGGCGGGGCATGCCGAGAACTTATTCCGTCCTTTGTGGATGCAAAGGGAAAAGGGTCAGGTGGATTGACAGTCGGGGCGCCTCCATAAACGCTCAAATGTGATGAGGACAACCGAACCGACCCAAGCCCGCCAGGCCTCCCGCTTCGGTGCCTTCCGTCGTTTCCTTGGCTTCGTCGGGCCGGGCTTCCTCGTCTCGGTCGGCTACATGGATCCGGGCAACTGGGCCACCGACCTCGCGGGTGGCTCGCAGTTCGGGTACGCGCTGCTCTGGGTCATCCTGCTGTCGAACCTGATGGCGATCCTGTTTCAGCACCTGTGCGTGCGCCTCAACGTCGCCACCGGGCTCGATCTGGCGCAGGCCTGTCGGGCCCGTTATTCGCCGGGCGTCTCGAAGTTCCTTTGGGTCTCGGCACAGATCGGTATCGTTGCGTGCGACCTCGCCGAGCTCCTCGGTTCGGCCATCGCGCTGCAGATTCTCTTCGGTATCCCCTTATTTTTCGGCGCAATCATCACGGCGCTCGATGTCCTGCTGCTGCTCGCACTGACGCGCTTGGGCTACCGCTGGCTGGAAGCGCTGGTGGCGGTGCTGGTGCTGACGATCGCGGCCTGCATCGGCATCGAGCTGTTGCTGGCCAAGCCGGTGATCGCTGAACTGGTGAAAGGCTTCGTGCCGACCACGGCTGTGCTGACGCGCCCGGGCATGCTCTTCGTGGCCCTCGGCATCATCGGTGCGACGGTCATGCCGCATAACCTTTATCTCCATTCGTCGATCGTTGGTTCACGCGATTTCGGCGCGGATGAAAAGTCGCGGCGCGAGGCGATGCGCTTCGCGACCTATGACTCCACGCTCGCGCTTAGCTTGGCGTTCTTCGTCAACGCCGGCCTGCTGGTGCTGAGCGCCGCTGCTTTTCATGGGCGACCTGAAGCCGTCACGGATATCCGCGAGGCACATAGACTGCTGGACGGCGTGCTGGGGGCTACTTTCGCCGGCACGCTCTTCGCGGTCGCGCTGCTCGCCTCCGGCCAGAACGCGACCATCACCGGCACCATGGCCGGTCAGATTGTGCTCGAAGGCTTCCTCAAGGTGAAGAGCCCGGGCTGGATCGTGCGCGCCTCAACGCGTGTCGCGGCACTTATTCCAGCATTGCTCGTCATCGGCTTGGCCGGGGAGGGCAGGGTGGAGAACTTGCTCGTCTGGAGTCAGGTCATCCTGAGCCTGCAACTGGGCTTCGCCTGTTGGCCGCTCGTCCGTATGACGGGGGACGCCTCATTGATGGGAGCTTTTGTCGCTCCGCGCTGGATAAGCACGCTGGGTTGGGTCGCCACGGCCCTGGTCGTCGGGGCTAGTTTATGGTTCGTCGTCGGGGCTTT
>CAINSX010000216.1 GCA_903853185.1 uncultured Opitutia bacterium | reverse complement strand
CGACCTCTTTGCCGGCGCCAAGGTCATCCCGATCGTCGATGCTGGCCTGGCCAGCTCCCGTCCGGGGTTCGTCGCTGAGGTCGCTGCCTACGGCAAGGCCATGGGCGTGCACTTCACCCGCCAGCCGCTTGTGCTCACCGGCGGTGAGGCCGCCAAGAAGGATTCCGCCGTCGTCAAGGCCGCCCTCGCCGCGATTGAGGCCGACAAGATCTGCCGCCACTCCTACGTCCTCGCCATCGGCGGCGGCGCCTTCCTCGACGCCGTCGGCTTCGCGGCCGCCACCGCCCACCGTGGCGTGCGTCTCGTCCGCATGCCCACGACGACCCTCGGTCAGGGTGATGCCGGCGTCGGCGTGAAGAACGGCATCAATACTTTTGGTAAGAAGAACTTCACCGGCGCCTTCGTCGTCCCTGCGGCCGTCGTCAACGACCTCGCGCTGCTCGCCTCGCTCGATGCCCGCGGTCTCCGTGACGGACTCGTCGAGGCCGTGAAGGTATCGCTGCTCAAGGACCCGGTCTTCTTCGCGAACCTCGAGAAGGAGTCTGCCCTGCTCGCCGCGGGTGATATCCCGGCCATCGGTCGCGCCGTCCGCCGTTCCGCCGAACTGCATGCCCGCCATATCGCCGGCAATGGCGATCCCTTCGAACTCGGTAGCGCCCGTCCGCTCGACCTTGGCCATTGGGCCGCGCACAAGCTCGAATCGATGACGAACCATCGCCTGACGCACGGTGAAGCCGTGGCTGTCGGCCTGGCCCTCGACCTGATCTGCGCCCGCGAGCTCGGACACTTCAGCAAGGAAGAGACCGAGCGCTCGCTCAATCTGCTCGTCGCCCTCGGCTTCAAGATCTACGCGCCCGAGATGCATCTCGAAGGCGGCGCCCCGATGCTGGCCGGCCTCGAAGAATTCCGCGAACACCTCGGCGGCCAGCTCACGCTCGTCCTGCCGACCGCCATCGGCAAGTCCACGCAGGTCCACGAGATGGCTTCCGCCGTCGTCCGTAAGGCCGCCGACGAACTGCGGGCGCGGGATCAGCAGCCATGCGCCGCGCGGTCCTGAACGTCGTCGGTCTCTCCGCCCGGGACCTGAGTTCCGGCGTCATGCCTCGTCTCGCCGCGCGCGCCGCCAAGGGCAGCGTCGCCAAGGTGCGCCCGGCCTTCCCGGCCGTCACCTGCACCGCGCAGTCCGACTATCTCACGGGCAAGCAGCCCAGCGTGCATGGCATCGTCGGCAACGGCTGGTATGACCGCACGCTCAGCGAGGTGCAGTTCTGGAAGCAGTCGAACCGCGTCGTGCTCGCCCCGAAGGTCTGGGACGAACTCCACGCCAAGAACCCTAAGCTCAAGGTCGCGAACCTTTTCTGGTGGTACAACATGGGCACTGCGGCGGATATCTCCGTCACGCCGCGCCCGGTCTACAAGGCGGATGGCGGGAAGATCTTCGACATCGCGAGCTACCCGCAGCGCTTCAAGGAGTTGCTCAAGCGCGACCTCGGGGATTTCCCGTTCCATTCGTTCTGGGGCCCGCGTGCCGGCCTCCCGTCGTCGCAGTGGATCGCCGATAGTGCCCGCTGGATCGAAGAGCACGAGCAGCCCGACCTCAGCCTGGTCTACCTCCCGCACCTCGACTACGACCTCCAGCGCTTCGGCCCGGCCGATCCGCGTTGCGATATCGCGCGTCGGGACGTCGACAAGCTCGTCGGTGACCTCGCCGAATTCCTCGAGGCCCGCGGCGTCGAGGTCCTCATCGTCTCCGAATACGCCATCACCGCCGTTGATCGTGCCGTCCCGTTGAACAAGGTCTTCCGTGCTCATGGCTGGCTCGAGCTCAAGCCCGAGGATGGCAGCCTCACCCTCGACACCTTTAACTCCAAGGCCTTCGCCGTCGTCGACCACCAGGTTGCCCACGTCGTCGTGCTCGACCCCTCGATCCGCGAAGAAGTCCGGAAGGTCATGCTCGCCACGCCCGGTGTCGCGCAGGTGCTCGACGCCGAAGGCCAGGCCGCCGCGGGCATCCGGCATGTGCGTAGCGGCGACTTCGTCGTCATCGCCGACGGACACAGCTGGTTCTCGTATTACTGGTGGGAAGAAGGACAGGGTGAGCCCGACTTCGCGCGCTGCGTGGATATCCACCGTAAGCCTGGGT
>CAINSX010000215.1 GCA_903853185.1 uncultured Opitutia bacterium | reverse complement strand
GAAGCTCGCGATCCTCAACGGCGTCGGCCAGATCTTCGGCGACACCGACGTCTACGAAGCCCACCCCCCGGCCGACGTCCAGGTCCTCCTCCGCGGCCTCGTGCTCAAGGGCATGAACCCGGATGACCCGCTCAGCGAACGCTCCAAGCCGCGCTCCGACAAGAAGGAGCAGGGCGTGAATTCTCCCGCCATGGCCGTGGCTTGGACCCGCGAGGTCCCGAACGCCGCCGGCACCAAGAACCGCGTGCTCACGACCACCATGGCCTCCGCCAGCGACTTGAAGGACGAATCCCTCCGCCGACTGCTCGTCAACGGCGTCTTCTGGGGTCTCGGCCTCGAGGTGCCTGCCAAGGCCGACGTCACCCCGCTCGTCGAGTGGAAGCCCAGCAAGTACTCCTTCAACATGTTCCACCCTGGCCTGAAGGCCGAGGATTTCGTCGGCGTGCTGCCTCCGCCCGTCATTGCCCCGCCCGCCGCCCCCAAGAAGAAGAAATAAGCCTCAGGCTTTTCCTTCCCCACGGGCGCATCGCAGGATGCGCCCGGCTTGTTTAGGCGCGGATACCGCGATTCACCAGCAGCTGGATCAGCGCGTCGTTGTAGATGATGTAGGCCCCTTCGCGGGCGGTGGCGTCGCGTACCTCGATGTCGTCGCTGACGACGAACCAGGGCGCCTCCACGGTCTTGTCCTTGGCCACCAGGTCCATGATGTCGTGGTCGGCCTTGGCGCCGGCACGGCTGAAGGTGACCCGGACGCGCGAGTTCGTCGTCTTGAGCGCGGTCTGCTGGCCATCGAAGCTCACCCAGACGTGCAGGCCGGGCGCGTCGTCCGCCAGCTTCTCGGCGAGCTGCACGACCTTCTGGCGGGCGACGGCGTCGAGAAGGAAGCGGCTTTCGCCTTGGGCGTTCTTCTTCGTCGGCAGGCGCAGGCCGAGGTAATCTTGGCGGAGGCAAGCGAAGTTGTTGGCGTCGAGGGCGAGGCGGGCCTTCTCGCCGGTAGCTACGGCGCGCTCCAGCAGGGCGAGCGGTCCGGACTGCTTCTGCTCGTGGAAGGCACGGTCCGCCATGTAGGATCGGCGGCGATGGATGTCGCGTCGGTAGAGGTCCGCGTGACGCGAGTCCACGAGTCCAGATTCCTCGGCGAGGAGGAGGGCGCTCTCGATCGATTTCAGTTCGCGCGCGTCGGCGCCGTTGATTTTGGCGGAGATGCGTTCGAGGAAAGGGTCGGAGGGCTGGTCGCGTTTCTCGAGTTCATAGCGGACCTTCTCGATGTGCTCCGTGAGGCGCTTCTCAAGGGCGACGACTTCGGGCAAGGCCTGTCCAGCGGTGCGCAGGTAGCGGCGGAGCAGCTTGAGCATCTCCTCCATTTGCGGAATGGCCTGACGCAGCTCGTGTTCCTTGGCGAGGAAGGGGTCGGCGTCGCGCTGGGCCTTACGGACCTTCTCGACGGTCTCCGTGGTGAGCTGGCGCAGCTTGGCCACTTCTTCGGAGGCGGACTTCAGGGTGCGGGCATCGGCCAGCCAAGGGCGGATCTCTTCGGAGAGGAGTTCTTCGGCAATCTCGCGGGCCTTCTTGGTCACGTGTTCGCGGGCGCGGTCCAGTTCGCCGCGCAGCCTGGCGACTTCGGTTTCCTCGGCGGCCAATTTGGCTTGGAGCGCTACGATATTTGCGTCGAGCACCGCAGCTTGCTTGGCGGCTTCCTGGACCTGGCGCGCGGTGTCCTCGCGGGCCTTGCGGATCTCGGTGTCCTTCGCCTCGAGTTCATTGGCGTGCTGGCGACGGATCTGGCGGCCTTCGTTTTCGCGGGCGGCCTTGCCTTGGGAGAGCTCCTGCAGTAATCGTCGGACGGTCTTGCCGGCCGAGTCGAGGGCATCGACGGAATCGAGAGGCTCTTTTTCCGACGCGCCCCCGAGCTTGGCGATGGCCGCCTTCCATGCCTTGGTATCAGGCTTGCTGGCTTGAGCCTTGGCGTTGGCCAGGAGGCGGGGGAGCAGGTCGGCGGGCAAGGCGGCGTCTTTCTGCTCGGCTTGGTTATTCCAAAGGACGCAGAGCAGAGCGGCGCGCGGACCGCCGATCGCGGCGGCGAGTTCGTCCAGATGCTCGAGCAGTTTCGCCTTCTCGCATTTCAGGGCATCGGCGTACCACGGTAGGTGTTCCGCGATGGCGGCCGCGTCCAGCGCCAGATGACCAAGGCGTTTCTTGAACAGCCACTTGGCGTCGCGTAGGAAAGGTTTGCGGTGGATGTAGCCGCCGGGAATCTGCTTGGCGAGGGCGAGCAAAGGCGCTTCGGCGACATGCTCTAGGTCCATGACCAGCTGTTCGGAGAGAATCTTCCGGTGCGGATCGACGGCTTCGGTCTTGTAGGAAAATTGCCCCATGCGTTCAGCGTACCCGCGAGTCGACGCGGGGCAAGGTCGTGGCTGGCCTGCCGGGCGGTTTTCTTGCTTCGGACTCGCCAGCGGGGAGGGAAGGGGGTTCGTTCTGGCCTGTCTGATGCGTTCTCCTGCCTCCATCGTCATCCCTCTCTGCTCGGCCGTGGGCTACACCTTCGCCGCGATGGCCCTCAAGCGGGCCATGGACGGCGGCCACCCCTGGCGGGTCCTATTCATCGTGAACCTGATTGGGGCCGTCCTTTTCCAGACCTGGCTCCTGCATGGGGGTGAGCCCTTCACGGCGACGAACGTCACCCACGCGATCATGGCCGGGACGGCGTTCTTTATCGGGCAGGTCTTCACCTTCATCGCGATCAGCCGAGGCGACATCTCCATCGCGACCCCTGTGCTCGGCACGAAGGTGATCTTCGTGGCCTTGCTGGTCTGCCTGTCCGGCGGTCAGCTGGATTCGAAACTCTGGGTGGCCACGTTCCTGACGACGGTCGCCCTAGCCTTGCTGGGAGGGGAGTGGCACGCCAATCGTCAGCGCCTGCTGGTGAGCGTCGGCTTTGCCTTCCTGGCTTCGGTCGCCTTCGCGGCGACGGATGTGATGCAGCAGCTGTGGGTGCCGGCTTTCGGCTTCGGCCATTTCGGCCCAGTGATGTTCTTGACGGTGGGAACGTTGTCGTTCGCCCTGATTCCGTTCTTCTCGGCGCCATTGCGTGAGATGCCTCGCCCGATGGTCGTCTGGGCCTTCGGCGGCGGGCTTTTGCTGACTATCCAGGCCATGGGTATCGCCTATTGCATCGCAGTCTACCACGAGGTCACGGTCACCAATGTCCTGTATAACACGCGCGGCCTCTGGAGCGTCGCGCTGGTCTGGGTCGTCGGGCACTGGTTCTCTAACTCGGAGACGCACGTGGGTCGCGGCATCATGACCCGTCGATTGATTGGCGCCTTGATTCTGTTGGCAGCGGTCTACCTCAGTCTCGCCTGATCAGAGGTCGGCGTTGTCAATCAGGCGCGTCGCACCCAGATGGCACGCAATCGCGATGGCGCAACGGAGTCCGGAGGTCGAGGCGACTGGAATCATCGTCTCGAGGTCGACGACTTCACAGTATTGAGGCTTTAGGGCCGGCTGGGCGGCGAGCACGACTTGCGCCGCATCACGGAGGCGCGCTGCGTCGGTGACGCCGGCTTGGGCGAGGGCTTTGGCCGCGGCCATGGCGGCGGGGATGGCCGTCGCCTGCGTAAGTTGTTCGGCCGAAAGGTAGCGGTTGCGCGAGCTCATCGCGACGCCGTTGGGCTCGCGGATGGTCTCATGCGCGATGATGCGGACAGGGATGTGCAGGTCGCGTACCATGCGGCGGATCACCGCGAGCTGCTGGAGATCCTTGCGACCGAAGACGGCGAGGTCCGCCTGCGCCGCGTTGAAGAGCGTGGCGACGACGGTGGCGACGCCGCGGAAATGGCCCGGTCGAAATTCACCGCAGAGCTTGGCGGAGATGCCTTCGACGTCGACCCAGGTCGAAGCACCTTGAGGGTAGAAATCAGCGGTGGCGGGCGCGAAGATCAGGCTGGCGCCCGCGGCTGCGCAGCCGCGGCGGTCATCCTCGAACGTCCGCGGGTACTTGGAGAAATCCTCGTTGGGTCCAAATTGGGTCGGGTTGACGAAGATCGACACCACGACGAACGCCGCTTCTTCCTTGGCCCGACGGATCAGGCTGAGGTGGCCTTCATGGAGGCAGCCCATCGTCGGCACGAAGCCGATGGCCTGGCCCGCCTGGCGGGCCCGGGCGACCGCGGCACGCAGTTCGGGGATGGTGTGGACGACCTCCATGCCGCCAACCTATGCGGCGCCCGCGAAGGCGCAAGGCGCAGTTGTATGCGGACTCCCATCCTGTCGTTTTGTTCATAGGCGGGCCCTATTCCTTTCTTGGCAGCAAGGGGGCGGACTCCAATGTCAGAAGCCTCCCTCCTATAAGTCATGTCGCACTTCCCTAATGTCCCGGTCATCGAGTTCGAAGGATCGAAGTCCAAGAACCCTTTCGCCTTCAAGCACTACAACCCGGACGAGAAGATCGGCGGG